>NZ_JBJPHU010000076.1:0-33740 GCF_052939515.1 Phormidesmis sp. 146-33 | reverse complement strand
CGACTCGCGGTTGCGTTTACCTTGACTTGCCGATTTTGAATAAAAACGTGAGGGCCGTCCAGGATCTGTGTAATCTTTGCTGAATTGACAGTAGCAGCCTGAACTGGAGGCACCTGGCAAGTCACCCAGCCCATCAGACAGACAGATCCTTGTAAAATGCTACGGAGCCTTCTTCTAGCAGAGAGAAACTTCATATCTTTACTAAAAAACTTCTAGAGAATAGTAGGTAGCCAGATTGATGTTGAGTTGTCCGTATTTCCTACGAGTCCTCACTCTAATGTAATAACCTGACCCTTTAGCTTTAGAGGAGAATGCACCATTTAGCTAACTGATAGGTTCCTACATAGCAAGTCTTACATTCCCGGAAATTCTTAAGCGATCGACCCAAATCAAGGTATGAAGCTTTAATCAGATGATGCAAATTACAAAAAAAGCGTCTACTAAATATGTTTTTAGATCAAACAAAATTGATTATTAAACTAGGAAATGTTTGAAAAGTTTAGAAAACGACTTCGCTATTTCATACACGATTTTTAAAATCCTCTTAGGGTAAAGTGAGAGATAGAAAACTTCATTCAACACAATAAAATCTTGCTAAAGACTAGAAGACAAACCCATCTGCAACTGCAACTGACTTCATACAAACGACTAGTTGCAAATTAACTCACTACAAGTACTCACTACAAGTACTAATGCCTGGTTGGTAAACAAAACTCCTAAAACCCCATTTTCCGTAGGTTGGTGTTGAGCAAAGCGAAACCCAACAGAAACTTCTCAAACATTGAGTTTGGACAGATTCAGCCCAACCTACCCAAAAAGATTTGTCAGAGAGGTACTAATGTAGAAATGTAGAAAGCCTATGCAGAAAGTCTAATATCTACTAGTTTCTTAGTTCCAGTTGTCTGAGCGCAAAGTAGCATTCTTCTTACGGTGGAGCAGTTTTTCAACGCTTATGAAGAAACGATGTGAAAAGTCATCCTGCTGCTGATTTCGTTGTAGAGCATCCAGGTAGATCTGCTTAAACAGATGCCGTTGAGTCGAGCTACCCCCGATCGCCCAAAGAGATGACAAGATAGGCTTGAAATAAGCGATCGTGCCATGCATATCTCTGCTTGCGTGAGCAGCCATTCCTTCGGCAGCAGGAATAATGATCTCAGTCCACAATCCTCGCTGACGTGATTCAAGCTTTTGAGCATGATTTGCCATACTCGCCAACATTTCGTTAACCTGCTCAACCTGCCCCGTTCTCGCCAACGCATACACATAGTGCAAATCATGGAGAGGCAATGTGTGTTCGTGAATGCGTGGCAGCAAGTAAGGGACTAGCTCTTTCCAAAAATCTTCTACAGCGTCTCTTCTCATTTCTAGCCGCACTAACATGATCTCTAGTCTTACTAGCAGCGAAATCGCAGTCACTTGATCTTTGGGAGAGTCTTTCTGAGCGCGATTCCAAATTTTGTGGTGGTAGAGCGCAATGACCATTTGCAAATCGACCTTTGTCAGATAGAAAAGCGCTATATGGAGCCAATTGTGGGTATACAGCATAGAGTTGCAGTTTTCCCAGGTAGGGGCTAGACCTTCCATCCAAACAATGCCCTCGTCTACTCGTCCTTCGGCTTCCATGATATGAGCTACTGCATGATGTGCCCAGGGATTGTCACGGTTTAGAACAACTGCCCGTCGTCCTAGTTCCTCTGCCTGGGGCAATCGACCGCACTGCTCTAAGCCAAATGCAACCATGCTGAGTAAGTAGGAGTCTTCCTGATTTTCAGGCAACACGGTTTCAGCAATTTGAAGTAAACCTAATTCGTTACCCTGATAAAAGTAGTGATATTGTCCTTGCTGGACTGAGATGAGATCTTGAGGAAACTGTTGAGCGATCGTTTCGTGATAGTCGATTGCCTGACAGATGGCTCCTTTTGCCCAGGCAGCGATCGCATTGATATAAAGTCGCTCTCGCTCACTCACCCGACCCAAGTTCTGTGTAGCGACTTTGAGATAGAAAACTGTCTGTCCTCGTGCCGTGAAACTTTCTTGAGAAAGGTAGTAGGCAGCCACATAAGCATTTGCGATCGCGCAAGTAGGATCAGCTTTGACTGCTTGAAGAATCAATACTTCTGCATCCCGTCCATATCGAAGTGAGCAATCAATAAAGCCGTTAATTGCGCTGACCGCTTCTCGTGAATCTGTTGTAATGTCAAGTCCTTTGCTATCTTTCAGCATCTTGTTTTCCCCAACAGGGTAGCAGTTGAAATGCTCCCAGAGATTGTTTCATCATCCAGAAAAAGTGCCAAGAAAAAGGACTGAGTGTGTTCTCCATCACCCAGCCCTCAGACCTCATATTTGACATCCGATTTGTCTCTACTGAGTCAATGAATTGAGTTAGATGTAGCTTGTAATATCTTGATGACACTCATCCGCTAGATAAGATAGCGCTCGAAATCTTAAGCCCATCAACTCATCGTAAAAGGGATTGAGTTTGCACAATGGTGGAATGTGTAGTAGCACGCGATCGCCCCAAAGCGTGATGTCACGGGCAAATGGACACTGCGACGGAATCAATTTGCACAGCCAGTTGGCGACTCTAGGATTATGAATCTCAGTGCGATCGAGCCGTTGACGAATTGAACTAGAGAGAAGCGTAATGCTGTGGTGAGGTAGTGTAACATGCATGATGTAAGCTCCTTGCAACTGTGAGGCTAGTCTCGCTCTGAAACTAGCGAAGGTCTAAAAAACAAGCGAATCTTCAAGGGGTTGACTGCCGGAGTGGCGGTGGACGGAGTAGCCCTAACTTTACATCCGCCCGACCACTTCGACTTCCAGCCTCACCCAAGTAACCTGCCAGACTGTACGCCTTCTACAGCCAGGCGAGCGGCGGAGGTAGTCATATGCCGCAGGTTATAACGAATCCCGTTTACTGCCTAGTGGCTCTTGACTGCTCACGGGAACCTCTTTGGGTTTGCTGAAATTGCTCTACCTGTCTGCAATTCTAAGTCTCGTCAAGTGACAGGTCGGGGATGAAAAAGTGACAAACTGGAGATAATGTTGAAGGGAGCAGAAACCGACGATCGGGGATGTTCCTGAATGCTGAAGTGGCTCCAACGGTTCTTCCAATCCGTCTTTTGCGACAATGTTCTGTAAATTGTAGAGGTACGGCACCTACAATCTAGAGGGTTAACAGCTTACCGCTGGTTGACTGACAAATCTTTCCCCCTCATCCCTAAATCCCTTCGCCCCCAGTGGGAGAAGGGACTTCAGAAAAATTTAGATTTGAAAGCCCCTCGCCTGTCCTGGGAGAGGGGTTGGGGTGAGGGCGGTTCGAGTTTTGTTAGTCAACCAACAGCTTATCGTCTATTTAGTTGACAATGCTGGATGATGCCCTGGGCCATTCAACAATGTTGCGAGAAGAAGGAGCGTGCTGGATCAAATCTTCAACATTGCGTTTAATGGTGTCGCAGATAAAGTCTAGAGGCAAATCGTTCGGATCATGTCCAAAAGGCTCCTCGATTTCAGAACTCACCTCCTGAATAGACAGGAAAATTAAACTGATGAAAGCCGTGGCTGGGCTAACCCACCAGTGTAAATTATCGACCAATTCTAGAGGTACAATGATGAAATACGCTACTAGCAATATCTTAAGCGTCATTGTATACGCCAAAGGCACAGGTGTCTTCAAAATCCGTTCACACCCACCCAGAATATCTACCAGGTCATTGAGCATTTTATGCAAATCCTGGAGCTGAAACCCGTTAATCTGTCGATGTTCATACTGCTGCTGCACATAGTCCTCAAGCCAGAACGCAATCTCTAGAGGGCCATGATTTACCTCCTGAAGTCTGCGATATTGAGGTAGTGACATCAAAGGTGCTAATTCGTCGTTTAAGCTCATCGGATCACGCCGCAGATGCAGTTTCATCGCTACAGCAAAAGCAGCAACTAACCGCATCGAGTCTTCTTTTTGGGTGCGATCGTGCGGCAGTCGCTCTTCCACACTGATCCAAATGCTGCGGGCACAATTGCGAACCGTATTCACCATAGACCCCCACAACTTTCGTCCTTCCCAAAATCGCTCGTGGGCTGCATTTGTGCGAAAGACCAACAACAAACTTAAAGCAATATTCAGTGCTACAGCAACATGGGGCAACGCCTTATTTTCATGGACAGCAGAGAGATAGCCAAGCTGATGTAGTAAAGAAGTGAGTGCACCATACCCAGCGCACAGTAACACCCAGGGAAGAATTGCATGAAGCACAGTGTCTCCTAGTCGAAACAGCACTTGCAGCCCAGTGAGTTTTTCACCTGTGTAGCGCGAAAACTTTTCTTGAAAGGATCGCAATGAAACCAGTTTTTGCCGAGATTTGCGTTTTGGAACAGGGCTTTTTCCCTGTCTTTCTTTTAAGGGAACATGGTTGGAGTTGGTCGATCGCTTCTGAAAACGGTGCATCAAATTCCTTGCTTTAGTCATCTTCAAACCTCTGGATTCCTACAAGTTTCGAGCAGTATTACTCGCGTGGGCACTCATACCAATCTCGTGTGTTGTTGAACTGCATAGAAGCCTGACAGCTTCTTGTGATGAGTGTTTAAGAAGGCAAGCCGTTCATCACGAAAAATGGATGTCCGCATTTACTTCGATCGAGTCGCGAATTTCTGAGGGGCTAATTCTGTTAGACTCTACAGGATTGCCATACACCCCTCGCCTTCGTTGTGGAAACAAAAGTCTATTTCTTGAGTTGTTGCAATCACTGACCTTTGCGATCTGATGGCGATCGAGCCATTAAATTTTTATGGCTTGCTCAAGTCAACAAGATGATCGACTGTCATAGGACAATTCATCTTTTATTAGATGATGATTTGCATTAATAAAAACTATAAGTGAGAGAACGTAACAAAGTCGAGGCAAAAAAGAGAGTTTACCCAATTTGCTCTCAATCCGCGACTCTGGGTGAGAAGATTCAAAGTTCCTCAATCCAGGATCTCAGCCTAAAAGAACTGTCTACTCCCGGCTTTGTCACAGTTCTGTCCCCAGTTTGTCACTGTCGTTTGTTTAATGTGATGTCTAGTTCACGCTTCAAAAGCCGGGTAATGCGGATAGCGTTACTGCTCACCAAACATCCGCATTACTTTTCTCAAAGAACACTGCTCAGACGGGGCTAAACCAATGAAAAAACTAATTGAAGGTTTGCAGGAATTTCGGAAGACTTATGTTCCTGCTCATCGGGAACTGTTAGCACAGCTTTCTCAGGCACAAAAGCCTAGAGTCATGTTTATCACCTGTTCTGACTCCCGGATTGACCCTAACCTGGTGACTCAAACAGAGATCGGTGAACTGTTTATTGTTCGCAATGCCGGAAACATTATCCCACCCTATGGAGCAACCAATGGGGGCGAAGGAGCCACGATCGAGTATGCCATTCACGCTCTGGGAATTGAGCAAATCATCGTCTGTGGTCACACGCACTGTGGGGCAATGAAAGGACTGCTACATCTCAATAAGCTTCAAGAAGACATGCCTCTCGTCTATGATTGGCTCAAACATGCAGAAGGCACTCGCAGACTAGTCAAAGACAGCTACACCAACCACAGCGATGAAGAAATGTTGGAAGTTGCGGTAGCAGAGAATGTGCTAACTCAAATCGAAAACTTGAAGACTTATCCACTAGTCCACTCCAGACTGTATCAGGGTAAGCTACATATCTATGGTTGGGTCTACCAAATCGAGACGGGCGAAGTGTTAGCTTATGATCCCGTTACCCATACTTATGTGCATCCTCAGAGCCAGATTGCTGACGACGAGATGGACGGGCAAACCGGAAAGCCTTTTGTTAAGACCAGTGCGCCCCCGGTTGCTTGTGAGTTCCATTCCCTCAAAGCCATCGACCCAGATATAACTGGGCAAAATGATGAAGGTGCATCTCAAGAAGTAACGCCTCGCCTCCCGATCGAGACTGTGTCTGAGCTATCTAGAGTTCAGCAACAGCTATCTGCTTGAATGATCTTTTATCCCTGAGAATCACTGTATGGCAACCTACAAAGTTAGACTAATTAACCCGGATGAGGGGTTAGATGTGACGGTTGACGTTCCTGAAGGCGAGTACATTTTAGATGCGGCTGGGGAACAAGATGTTGACCTCCCTTATTCCTGTCGGGCAGGTGCTTGCTCGACCTGTGCTGGCATGTTGAAGGAAGGAAAAGTTGATCAGTCGGATCAGTCTTTTCTGGATGATGAGCAGATCGAAAATGGGTATGTATTGCTTTGTGTCGCTCGCCCCACGTCTGACTGTACTCTGCTCACTCATCAAGAAAGTACGCTGTACTAGAATTGAATGTTCTGGAAGTTAAACGCTCGTTAAACGTTCATTTCTCAACGACTCTACTTTGACAATTCAATGGGTGCCGCTCTACCTTTTGGTTTGCTAACTAACTCTGCACTACCCAACAAAACTAAGAATCGCATCTGCTCACCGGAGGGGATCATGACTTCTACATTGGCAAAGCTTAAGGAGTATGTGCAAGCTTCTAGCGATCGCTTTCTCAATACACCCGATCGCGCCTTAAATCGTGCTTACCAGTCCGTTCAGCAAATTGAACTACTCGAAACCCAGTACTTTAGTGGTGATAGCGCTTCCATCGAAGCTTACGAAGGTCATGCAGCGGCCTTTTTGAAGGCAGAGCTTGAAAAAAATCTGAGTGTTGCCAGACTAAAGCTTTCAGAATTTAAGACGAGCAGCGTGATCTTTGAATCGCTGAGTGATAGCCAACAAGAAAAGTTGAGCGTCATCGATCGGGTGTTAGCCAGATACACAGCGACGAAGGTTCCTTCATCTGCACTCTTGCCAACTTCTGCAACGCGGATCTCCACAACGGCAACCTTTCAGATAGAGCCAGCCAATACCTCTACTGCGAGAAGCTCGGTAGAAAAAACAGGGTTGCTGCCGCGCTCGATCGGAAACACCTTCAATCGGATCAAAGAAGAGCTAAATCCCAAATCAGAAGCAGAAGTTATCAAGAAGTTTCGCAGCGACCAGGAGAAAACCGCTATTTCGGTGCGATTTCTCTTAGTGTTGGCGCTGGTTCCTCTATTGACTCAGATCGTGACGAAGCAAGTGATCGTCAGTCCGATCGTCGAGCGTGTCAGTGGTGGAGAGACAGCCCAGATTTTCATCAACTCTGAAATGGAAGAGGAAGCATTCAGGGAGCTACAAAGCTTTGAGGAAAGTCTGAAGTTTTCAGCGCTGATCAAGTCCAGCCCTCGACTTTCAGAAGCGGAGCAGGAAAAAAGAGTCGAACAGAAGGCAGACGAGATTGCCGAACAGTTTCGACAAAGAAGCAAGAATGCCATTAGCAATGTGTTTGCTGACTTGATTGCTCTGGGAGCCTTTGCCCTGATCCTCTTAATGAGCCAAAAAGAGATTGTGGTTGTCAAGTCATTGATGGATGAACTGGTGTATGGTCTCAGCGACACTACAAAGGCTTTCTCCATCATTTTGATGACTGATATCTTTGTGGGATTTCACTCACCCCACGGATGGGAAGTGCTATTAGAGGGAATGGCAAACCACCTGGGCGTTGCTGCCAATCACAGTATGATCTCGCTCTTCATTGCGACGGTTCCAGTTGTGATGGATACCATCTTTAAGTACTGGATTTTTCGATATCTGAGCCGTATGTCACCTTCAACAGTGGCCACGCTCAAACAGATGAATGAGTAGCACACCGACCAGCAAATCGTCACCCTGCTAGAAATGCCTCAGTCTAATTACTAGTGCAAAGGTTTGGGAGTCAATCCATGAGTTCAAAAATGCCTGAGAAACGTGTACGGTTTGTTCTTTGGGCGCTAGCAGGTTGTGGGCTAGTCTTGCTCGGTTCTATCTTTTTGGGCACCAGTGCAGTGCATTTTTTGCGGATCATCCTGTTTTGGGTGTTTATCCTGCTGAGTGTCCTGGTGATTCTGCGATTGTTTACGGAGTCGAGGGAAGTTTCAAAAGATCAGGTTGCGGATGCACTTAAAAACCAGCCTGTCAGCGACTCGCTTCCTTTTGCTTCTCTAATGCGTGTGTTGAGTCTGAGCTATGAAGTGTGTCAGCAAATTTCTATGGCTGTCCTGAGACGCTTTTCAAAAACTTCTGCAAGTCCGCGATCGTTTGGAGCCGTGCGAAGTCGATCGCGCATTGGCTCTGGCGATCAAGCGCTCCCAGTAGAGGAGCGGACGGAGTTTAACCCGATTCGCAACCGTCTTCCCGACAAGGAACAGACCCAGATTGGGCCGTTCCCCAAAGCACTTCCCTCTACGTCGCCCCTTAAGGCGCTAACACCAACAGAGTCCAGTCCTATCGAAACCTTTCTTCCGGACGAGGAGCCACCGATTAAACACACTCCCAAAACGCCACCACTAGAAGAATCAACCAGGTTTAGAGCAGTGGGACATCTGCCAGGAGAGGAGCGATCGCAGGTGAGTGGTTTGTATCATGCGCCTCAACTAGAAGATCTCACCGGATTAAGACCAATACAGAAACCTCTTGTCGAGGAGGAGCGATCGCGGCTTCAGCCTTCTCAAAGCTCTCTTCCCGCACAGGAAATGACAGGATTACTCCCACTAGAGGACAAACGATCGCAGATCCAACCCCCATCACAGGAGGCAACGGTATCGATTGTCGCGCAGGAGCCTGTTCAAGACCTTGTTCAGCATAAGGAGCCACGCGAAGGACAACATGAGACTCAACATCAAGAGCCGCCTCAAGTTAAACACTCTCTTGAAACATCCTTACCTGAAAAGCAACCACCCACTAGAACGCAGGAAGTTATTTTAGGCACGCGATCGCAGACTCAACACATCGATCAACCTTTGATAGCAAAAAAGATGCCAGAGGAGCATACTACATTCAGACCCATGCAGAAGCCGACCTCAACCGAAGATCAAACACAGGTTAGATACTTACCAAAAGCGTCTTCTCGCGAAGAGCCAACTTCATTTGGAGCCATCCAGAAGCGTGTTTTGCAAGACGATCAAACGCAGATCAATCCCCCCAGCAAGACTCCTTCAAAAGACGGACAACCGCGAATTAAAAGCAATTCAAACCACGATTGAATCTGACTAGCTAACCCAGAAGACGGTGACCAGAAGACAGTGATTTGTTGGCACTAACCACTTCACACATCTAACTAACACAGGGAACTATACAACCATGATCACGCTCAAAATATTCGATCACCAAACAGGCGAATCTCAGGAAAAGATTTTTACTTCTAAAGCTTTGGCTCAAGGCGGAGGGCTGATTGGTCGAAACGCAAAATGCGACCTGATGTTAAACAGTTCTGATGTGAGCCGTGTCCATGCCCGCATCTTTAACCAGGCAGGACAGTATTATTTTTCTGATCTCGGCAGTACTAGCGGCTCGATGGTCAACGAAGAAGACGCTCAAACCAATCAGAACTTTCCTCTAAAACTCAATGACACGATTCGCATTGGTGATTTTGTCCTAACGGTGACAGCCGCTAAGTCGAGCAATGGCGCTAGTAACTCGATCGTTGCTTTTACTCGTACATCGGCACGATTTTTGGCGGTAGTAGGAGTTTTGACATCGTTAGTTGCGATCGCTTATCTCTATCTTCCAGTAGACAGTCTCTCACTTGACCAACTTTTCCATCCCTAGCCTTCTCCACAAGTTTTCTGGGTTATTTCTAATTTTTTTACCTCTGCACCCCACGAGAGTTAAGCTTCATGTCAAGAGAAGAAGAAGTTCTGAAAAAGTTTCGCACCTCCAGAGCCAAGACTACAATGGCCGTTCAGTTTCTACTGACTCTGATCTTGGTGCCTTTGTTGACTCAGCAGCTATCCAAGCATTTTCTTGTTCGCCCGATCGTCGATCGTATGAGTGGAGAAGAGTCGGCTCAAGTGTTTCTCAATTCAGAAATGAAAGAGGAAGCCTTCAAAGAGCTACAAACTTATGAAGAAAGTCTCAAATTTGACGCGCTCATTCACGTCAGTCCACCCCTAGTAGGAGAATCAAAGCCAGAAAAGACACCTGAACCATCAGAAATTAAAACAGAAAAACCAGCCGAACCATCAGAATCGAACCTGGAAAAGCCTGAGCCATCAGAAGTTAAATCAGAAAAGGCAACGACAGAACCCACGAAAACACCTGAGCAAGCAGCAGAAGAACGAGAAAAGCTAGTTCAGGAGAAAGCGATCGAGATTGCTGAACAGTTTCGTGGAAAAAGCAGAAATGCTGTGAGTAACGTGTTTGCAGACATGATCGCCACGGCATCCTTTGTGCTAGTTTTGCTGATGAGCCGCCCCCAAATCGCTGTCTTCAAGTCGTTTATGGATGATTTGGTGTTTGGTCTGAGCGACAGTGCCAAAGCGTTTATCCTGATTTTGATGACGGATATTTTTGTCGGCTTCCACTCGCCTCACGGCTGGGAAGTGTTGCTGGAGGGAATAGCGAATCACTTAGGCGTTGCCGCCAATGTCAGCATGATTTCTCTGTTTATTGCGACGGTTCCGGTGATCATGGATACGGTATTAAAATATTGGATCTTCCGATACATGAGCCGGATGTCCCCGTCAACCGTTGCGACCTACCGAGGAATGAACGAGTGATGTGATTCACAACTAACTATCATTCTGTCTCAAAACCCTATTTAGCACCCTTTAGAAGTTCTCGAAGGGTGTTTTTTATGTTTACACCTCATCTTTATACACTCATAGTTTATATGTTACATACCTCCATTTTACTTGTTGCAGAGAGCGATCGACGATAAGCTCATGGCGATCGCCCAATCCAGTAAACAGCCGCAATGTGGGATGAGGCAGCCATAAAACAGATGGAACTAATCTTGGGTCGATTCTGCTCCGCCCCAGGTTTGTTACCTCGGTGAGGATAGCTTAATGGAAACATCGGGTTTTTTAAGTGATGTCTCAAGCTGGTTGATTGTAGACAATATGGAGCAGGCATGAATCATGGAACTACTATATCAGTATGTCTGGCTAATTCCGGTACTGCCTTTAGCTGGAGCGGCGTTGATTGGTTTGGGTTTAATTACCTTTAACAAAACAACAAATCGTCTTCGTCGAGAAAGTGCCGTTTTCATCATGTCTCTGGTTGGAGCCGCGATGCTAATGTCTATGTCCTTACTGTGGAGTCAGATTCAGGGACATGCCTCTTACATCGACGGATTTGAGTGGGCAACTGCTGGAAGTTTTCATCTAAAAATCGGCTACACGATCGACCACCTGGCAGCAATGATGCTAACGATCGTGACCACTGTAGCGTTCTTGGTGATGATT
Source organism: Phormidesmis sp. 146-33 (assembly GCF_052939515.1). Classification (NCBI taxonomy): domain Bacteria; kingdom Bacillati; phylum Cyanobacteriota; class Cyanophyceae; order Leptolyngbyales; family Leptolyngbyaceae; genus Phormidesmis; species Phormidesmis sp. 146-33. Next base: position 22,453 of record NZ_JBJPHU010000076.1, on the reverse strand, counting down.
TACACGGATGGCTACATGGCGCATGATCCGAGCTATGTTCGTTTCTATGTTTATCTGAGCCTATTTAGCTCCTCAATGCTGGGGTTGGTGATCAGTCCGAACTTGGTGCAGATTTACATTTTTTGGGAACTGGTCGGCATGTGTTCTTATCTGCTGATCGGATTTTGGTATGAACGTAAGGCAGCAGCGGCAGCTTCTCAAAAAGCGTTTGTTACTAACCGAGTTGGCGATTTTGGTTTGCTGTTAGGAATTTTAGCCCTGTATTGGACAACAGGCAGCTTTGAGTTTGAGGTGATTAGCGATCGCTTACAGGCATTGATTCAATCTGGTTCTCTTAGCGTTGGTTTAGCTTCCCTGTTTGCGATTCTAGTTTTTCTTGGCCCCGTTGCCAAATCTGCTCAGTTTCCATTACATGTCTGGTTGCCCGATGCGATGGAAGGCCCGACTCCGATTTCTGCGCTGATCCATGCAGCAACGATGGTCGCTGCCGGAGTTTTCTTAGTTGCGCGAATGTTTCCCGTCTTTGAAGATCTGCCTGCTGCAATGAATGTGATTGCTTGGACAGGGGCATTCACGGCATTTTTGGGAGCGACGATCGCCATCACTCAAAACGACATCAAAAAAGGCTTGGCGTACTCCACCATGTCTCAGTTGGGCTACATGATCATGGCGATGGGAGTAGGCGCTTATAGTGCCGGATTGTTTCACCTGATGACTCACGCTTACTTCAAGGCAATGCTGTTTCTTGGGTCAGGTTCTGTGATTCATGGGATGGAATCTGTAGTCGGACATGACCCTGCTTTAGCGCAAGATATGCGCCTGATGGGTGGATTGAGAAAATACATGCCCGTCACAGCGACTACTTTTCTAATTGGCACCCTCGCCATTGCTGGAATTCCACCGTTTGCTGGGTTTTGGTCAAAAGATGAAATTCTGGGGGCTGCCTTTGCTGTAAATCCGCTTCTGTGGGCGATCGGCTGGCTGACAGCAGGAATCACCGCCTTCTATATGTTCCGTATGTATCTCTCAACGTTTGAAGGGGAGTTTCGCGGACACAATTATGCCATTCGTCAGCAGCTCCAGACTAAAAAGCCTCAACAGTCTGATGGCTCTCCTGACCAGCATAACAACCATCGCGAGTACCCCCATGAGTCACCGTTGACAATGGTGTTGCCATTAGTGATTCTAGCAATCCCCTCCCAACTGATCGGGCTAGTAGGCACTCCGTTTGCCAACTACTTTAAAGCCTTCCTAGATTCCTCAGATCAAGCGTTGCCTGCTTTGATTGAGCGAATGAATGTTGTTGATCTGAATGAGTTTCTGTTGATAGCAGGAACCTCGGTCGCGATCGCGCTACTTGGCATTATTCTTGCCCTCCTGATGTATCTCAAGCACGAAATTGATCCAGGTGCGATCGCACATCGAATTCGACCGCTCTATTTGCTCTCTTTGCATAAATGGTACATCGACGATTTGTATGATGTGGTGTTTGTTCAGAGCAGTCGTCGCCTTGCCCAGCAGGTGAGAGAAGTCGATCGCACAGTAGTGGATGGATTCGTCAATCTGACAGGTTTAGTCACTTTAGTTCTAGGCGAAGGCTTAAAGTATTTGGAGAGCGGTCGCGCTCAACTCTATGTACTACTTGTTTTTGGCACAGTGTTGGGGCTAGTGTTGCTATCAAGTGTGAGTTGATGAGTAGGCTGCTTGGCGGAACATTGACTAAACAAAATCAATCCACTGTCTTGGAGTGTTTAAAGTAGAACGCGATCGCATTCATCGAATTAGCTAAAGCAACTACTCAAAGCCAGGGTGCGCCTCTACCAAAATTCCCACTCTTTAATTCCCAGGAGGAATCGTGGTTAACTTGAAAGGCGAATCTACGGTAAAAAAGCTGGCTACAACGGTACTCATGCTTGGAACAATCACAACTTTGCAGTTACAGACCAACCCTGCTGTGGCAAAAGATCCAGTATCGGTCGTTTGTGCAGGTCGAATCGCTTTGAACACGGCGGGTAGTCTCAAACTTCCCTATTGCAGCAATAAACCTCTGGGACAACAAGATACCACTGTTCGGCGTGCTGTGATTGTTATTCATGGCACAAACAGAAATGCAGATGACTATTACCAGTACATTGTAGAGGCTGCGAAAAAGGCTGGAGCCTCCAACGATACGATTATTTTAGCTCCACAGTTTTTGCTAGAAGAAGATATCGAAAGCCGCAACCCTGGACGCGATATTTCATTTTGGACAAACGATGGCTGGAAGCAGGGAGACTCATCACTATCCACATCGAGCAACCCGCGATCGGCACAAACTAGCTCGTTTAGTGCAGTCAATGGAATGATGGAGCAATTAGCAAACCGCAACCTCTACCCCAATCTGCAAAGCATTACGATCGTCGGACACTCGGCAGGCGGACAATTTGCCAATCGCTTTGCGGCGGGGAGTGTCGAATCAGCAGCGGTGCCTACCCGCTATATCGTCGCTAACCCATCTTCCTATGTCTACTTTGATGACAAGCGCAGAGTTCTCAAGACGGTTGATCAATTTGCGGTTCCTAGCGCTCAGGCACAATCTAGTTGTCCTGACTTTAACACCTACAAGTATGGTTTGAGTGGGTTAAATCCTTACATGCAGAATCTTGGAGCCGCCAGGATCACATCGCAATATGCCCAACGACAAGTTGTTTACTTGCTCGGTGAAAAAGATACCGATCCCAATGCTTCTTCTTTGGATAATGATTGTCCTGCCAAGCTACAAGGGGCGCACCGATTTGAGAGAGGAACGATTTACTACAACTATCTAACTCAATTCTTTGGTTCCTCAATTCAGAACAACCATAGGAAAGTTACGGTTCCTAATGTCGCGCATGACAGTCGTGCAATGTTCAACTCTAGCCAAGGTGTTCAGTCTATATTTGGACAAGCTGCACCAACCCCAACGCCGACTCCCCCTCCCACTCCCACTCCTACACCCACTCCCGCTCCGACTCCGACTCCGACTCCCACCCCGACTCCTACCCCTACCCCTACTCCCACTCCTACTCCTATTAGCAATTCGGTCACCCTACAGGTTGTAGACGGCTGGGATACCAAAAACCGGAAAACCTTAGTCCAAGATGGGAAAGTATACGTAGTCAAGAAAAGTGATAACGATCGCTTAGATTTAGAATCAGGCGATTTTTGGTCATTCAAGTTTGGTAACACTATCCCGACAAGTAGCACAATTCGATCAGTGAAAATCTACATAGAACACTACGAAGAAGAAGGAATTTCGCCTAACTCAGTGGTCTTTCAGATTGGTGGCGGCTCACTAACCAAACCCTCCATCTTAGGAAGCCAAGCAGTCCCCGTTTTGTCAGGCGAGTCAAAAGAGAGCCTTGTAGAGTGGGATGTGACGGCAGCAATCAACACAGCCGCGAAGGTAAATGATTTGAAAGTTATTGTCCGCAATACCGGAACGAATGGCAAGAAGATCAAACTCGATCGAGTCTATGTCGTCGTCAACTAAAGCACCAGCATTTAGGGTGTAGCCTGATCTAATACCAAATCTACCTGGTTGACTGACAAAACTTCTAAAACCCTCGATTCTTCGTAGGTTGGTGTTGAGCAACGCGAAACCCAACAGCAGCCTTTCTACCGTTGCTAACGTTGGGTTGAACCTGGTGAAATCCAACCTACCTGAAAAGATTTGTCAGTCAATCAGCCAAATCTACTGATTGTTGATACAAATCCTCGCCCCCTAAATTCCCCAATTCTGGGAGACTTTGAAACGGCTTTTCTAATGGGTTCTTTCCAAGTCTGAGAGACAGAAATCAGTTAGTTCACTGTTATGAGTATCATTGGTTGGTTGATTTGGTATAAGACTATGTTCCTGTGTCTAGGGGAACTAACAACTCCCTTAGAAGCTGACACGATGTCCTCGGCTATTGCATAACGAATCACCCTTTTATGGGTTTCCAATCTCAGAGAGTAGACAAATTGATCGGATTTGACCAATTGAGGCAATGGAGGTTAAGGAAATGAATGCAAAGGCACTGGACGCGAGAGAAATAGCTGTTGAGAAGCTTGTAAAACGCTATCTCTTAGGGCAAAGAAGTTTTAGCCAGACCAATCTCAGTGGCGCACATCTAAGTAGAGCTAACCTTAGAGAGGTCGATCTGAGTTGGGCAAAGCTAGGTCAGGCAAACCTGAGCGGTGCAAACCTCACGGGTGCAAATTTGATGGGGGCAGACTTAAGGGGAGCCGATCTGAGCATGAGCATTCTACGCCAAGCAGATCTTTGCCGAGCAGATCTTAGTAACGCAAATCTGAATGGAGCAGACTTGACTGAGGTGGATCTGCAATGGGCGATCGTGAGAGAAGCAGATTTGAGTCGAGCCAGCCTGCGAGAAGCGAACCTGAAACAGTCTACTTTGTCGATGTCTAAGCTAAGTCAAGCCTATCTACCCTGGGCAGACTTGAGCGAGTCAGACCTCACAGGAACTGACTTTCAGGAGGCGGTTTTGTTTATGGCTGATTTGACTGGGGCTAACTTGCAGAGCGCAAATTTCAGCAGAGCCGATCTCGTTGGAAGCTGTCTATTTAGAGCAAATCTCAGGCAGGTTAATTTGAGATACGCAACAATGAGGGGAACCATCATGCCTAATGGCACTTTTCATGATCGTTGCTGTGAGCCGATCGTGGAATATCCCGACTTTGTTACCTCCTTTGACTTAACTTAAAGCAAGAACAGACTTCATTCACTCACCACCCACATAGCGATCAGGTAATTTAGCAAGAAGCATCCGAATGTGTGGTTCAGGTCTGTCTCACCCTACTAGTTGATCGCGATTAGTGTAGTTCTACCTTTCAAGCTCGTCACCGCAGATATGTGCGATCGCTCAGTAAGGATAAAGCATTGATGACCATTGATGGTCAACCCCAAGGGCCTTGGCACGACTGCTTTGCCCTTTACACGCAGAAACTACTCTCTTCTTAAGTGCTAACCATGAGCATTCAACTTCCCTGGATAACAACGATCGTTATGCTGCCGCTTCTAGCTGCCTTCGTCATTCCTATACTGCCAGACAAACAGGGTAAAACCGTCAGATGGTATGCGCTGAGTGTTGGCTTAGTAGACTTTGCCCTGATGACCTATGTAGCTTGGCAGCACTATGATTTTCAGACGGCTGAATTTCAACTCACTGAAACCTACTCCTGGATTCCACAGTTGGGGTTGAACTGGTCAGTTGGCGTAGATGGTCTATCAATGCCATTAGTGTTACTAACAGGTCTAGTAACTACCTTATCCATCTTTGCAGGGTGGAAAGTCAAAGATAGACCCCGGTTGTTTTACTTTCTGATGCTGGTAATGTACAGTGCCCAGCTTGGTGTATTTGTAGCCAAAGACCTTCTGCTGTTCTTTATGACCTGGGAACTAGAACTGGTTCCAATCTACCTCCTGATTGCAATCTGGGGTGGAGCCAAACGCCGCTATGCTGCAACAAAGTTTATTCTCTACACTGCCCTGGCCTCGATTTTTATCCTGGTAGTTGGTTTGGGAATGGCGTTTTATGGAGATACCGTCACCTTTGACATGGAAGCATTAGGCCTCAAGAACTATTCTTTGGGATTTGAGCTACTTGCTTATGCAGGCTTCTTGATTGCCTTCGGAGTCAAACTACCGATTTTCCCACTGCACACCTGGTTGCCCGATGCTCACGGCGAGGCTTCGGCTCCAGTTTCGATGATTTTAGCCGGGGTCTTGTTGAAGATGGGAGGCTATGCCCTGATTCGCATGAACATTGAGATGTTGCCCAGTGCCCATGTCTACTTTGCCCCCGCGATCGCCATTCTCGGCTTGGTCAACATTATCTATGGTGCGCTGTGTGCGTTTGGTCAAACCAACCTAAAGCGACGGCTGGCTTACTCCTCAATCTCACACATGGGCTTTGTGCTACTAGGCATTGCGTCTTTCACCGACTTGGGTCTCAATGGTGCAATGTTACAAATGCTATCTCATGGATTGATTGCTGCCAGTCTGTTCTTCCTTGCGGGTGTCACCTACGAGCGGACTCACACCCTGAATATGGACGAGATGGGCGGAATGGGTAAAACCATGCCTAAGACGTTTGCTTTGTTTACGGCTGGCTCTCTGGCTTCTCTGGCGCTGCCCGGAATGAGTGGCTTTGTCGGGGAGATTATGGTGTTTCTAGGTTTGGTATCGAGTGATGCCTACAATCCCACGTTTAAGGCAGTCGTGATTTTTCTGACAGCGGTTGGGCTAATTTTGACACCAATCTACTTGCTCTCTATGCTGAGACAGGTCTTCTACGGAACTGAAAATTCAGCGTTGAAGGAACATCGGCCGTTCTTTGATGTGAATCCTCGCGAAATGTTTATTACGGCTTGCTTGTTGATCCCGATCGTTGGGATTGGTTTCTACCCCAAACTAGTCACACAAACCTACGACATCAAGACAGTCGAAGTGTCGAATCTTCTAGAAAACAACTTGCAGAACAACTTAGCAGTGATTGCTCAAAAGCGTCATTCTCACTATGCTGACAGCCTTACAGCACCCGCGCTTTCTGAAAATCCTGCAAAGCTACTCAGTGTTGACAACTTAAGTACACTGGTCGCTTCTGATCAACCCTCAATGTAACGCTTGTAATTCAGTTGAACTCGGTGAAACCCAACGTGAGAATGTCAGTCAACCAGGATCAACTTTCAATGCAACGCTTGTAATTCAGTAGAGAACGCCGAAATAAGGTTGATTTCTATCTCACAGAAGTCAACTTTATTTTGGTTTTTTTATGAGAAAATATAAGAATCATAGACATGATTGACGAGAATTACAGTGTCTATTGAGTTTGTAGTGGGTTCAGTAGAAAGACGTATAAAACTCAGGAAAAAACTGAACTTTTAATGGAAAAAAGTACTTATAGTTATTAGCAACGTAGCCTGCATTGCGAGATGTGGTTCGATTGGTGAAATCCCATCCTCAAGAGTATTTGAGATGGTTCGGTTGATCAATTAAGCTTCAGGGACTACACAAAGCTGCTGCATTAAAGTATTCAAAATATTGGCAGCTTCTACTACTGTAAAAATTTTGATAATTGCCCTGCAAGAGAAGGCTTTATCAGGGTTGATCAAACTAGTTTGTGTAGCTTCCATCCTTGAGACTAGTGGTTTACCGTGCTTTTTCTTCTACAGACATTTATATAGCAGCATTCTACCCTAAAAAAACAGGTGTTAGTAGCTGATCAATGATTTAGATTTCCCTCCAGTCTTTCAACAATGTTTACTCCATCATCTGTGAGATTGATCGAGCCTCCCATTGCGATTTACAAAGTGGAAAACGCCCACGAACTCGCAAGGCATATTCAGCTTTGTAGTCGAGAGAGGATTTCAGGTCGGCTGGATTTGAGTGTTTCGGGTACTCAGGGAACCCTGTGGAGTTTGTTTTTTCACTTGGGGTGCCTGACGTGGAGCGCGGGTGAGTTGCACCCACTGCGTCGTTGGAACCGACAACTGTATCAGCACTGTCCTCATCTGGCTGCGGACGATCGGGCAACGGAGCGCCCTCACACCTGGGACTACGGCTCTTTAGTCAATCAGGTTAAACAAGGAAAAATTCTGCCAGGAAAGCTGGCAGCGATCGTGGGAGGCAACATTCTAGAGCTGCTGTTTGATGTGATTCAGACGAGTCAACAGCCCCGACAGCGCTTGGAAATGCGACTAGCTTACAGTAAGCTGTCTCACGATCTGCTGACCTCGCCGCAGGTTTCGCTTCAGGCTGACCAGGCCTGGCAGCAAGCCCAAAAAGCCTGGGAGATTTGGCAACAAGCGGGTTTGGTCGGCTTTTCCCCCAATCTGGCACCCATCATCTGGGATCAGGAAGGACTGCGACAGCAGACATCACTGCTTGCCTATCACAACCTCTCCGCCCTGGCAGACGGCCGGTGGACGTTGAGAGATCTAGCCGCCAAATTAAACCAGCCCCTAGTGCCCTTAACGCAGTCCATTATGCCCTATGTGAACGAGGGGACGATGGGGCTAACGCTCGTTGATGACATCAGCTTTCGCGTCAAGTCAAACACAGGTTCTCTGATTGCCTACATTGACGACAGCCGATTTGATAGCGCAATGATGGGGCAGATTCTGGCTCCGGCTGGCTATCGGTTTATCAACATACGCGACTCAATGCAAGCACTGCCAATGCTGCTAGAACACAAGCCTGACCTGATCTTTTTAGACTTGCTTATGCCTGTGGCAAATGGGTATGAAGTCTGTGCCCAAATCCGCCGCATTTCAGCCTTCAAAGACACTCCAGTGATTATTCTCACCAGCAGTGATGGCATTGTCGATCGGGTGCGGGCAAAGCTTGTTGGCTCTTCGGGCTTTTTGGCAAAGCCGATCGAGTCAGCAAAAGTGCTGTCTGCTTTGGAGCAATATCTACCAGTTTCCTCCCTGTCTTCTTAGAAGGCTGATTTGAAGAACGTTGTATCACGAGCACATGTCTATGACCACGATCCTTTTAGTTGAAGATAGTTTGACAGAAACTGAGGTGCTAACCCGCTACCTCAAGCAAGCAGGTCTGGCAGTAATTAGCGTCACCAGTTGTGAAGAGGCTCGAATCAAGCTCGACTTGAAGAAACCAGATCTGGTGGTTCTGGATGTGATCCTCCCAGGGCAAAGCGGGTTTGAATTGTGCCGCGAATTAAAAACCCAGTCCAGCACTTCACAGATCCCGATCGTGATCTGCTCAACCAAGGGAACGGATGTAGACAAAATGTGGGGCGCAATGCTGGGGGCGGATGCCTATCTTCCCAAACCTGTCGATCAGAAAGAGTTTACAAAAACCGTTTTGCGCCTAACGGCGGCTTAGGAGGCAATTTTATGATGCAATCCTCCGATTCAGCATTAGCCCTCAGTAGTCTGAGCGCGTTGATAGTAGGCCCCCTTCCCCCAGAAACTCGCCAGCCACTGCTCCGCTTTCAGCTAGGAACCGAGGACAGCGTGCTGCTACCCCTAGAGCAAATCACAGAAATTCTCAAAATAGACGGGAGCGAGATTTTGCCCGTTCCTGACATGCCTAGCTGTGTAATGGGGATTTGCAACTGGCGAGGGGAAATGCTCTGGCTCATAGACTTCAACGACTTTGCGGGCTACCCGTCGCCCTTTCAACCGGAGCAAAGAGCAACCTCGATCGCGGTGATCGTGGCTCAAATCAATCACCAATCAATCGGACTGGGCGTGCAGCAAGTGCATGACATTGAGCTACAGGATTTGCAGCACCTTCAACCCACCACGCTCGGTTTGTTTGCGCCCCAACTCTTGCCACTAGTTCAAGGAACGATCCCAGGGTGCAGGGATGCTGTTTTAGACCTCCAACCCATTGTTCATTGCCCCCTATGGAAAAAATACCCAGGAGGAGAAGCTTAAAGTTTTTTACTTTAGAGGCTTCTCCAACCATGCGCTTCGTGAAACAACTCGTAGGCAGTGACCCCCCAAAAAATCGAGCGATCGCAGATCCGCCAAAACAATCAACCCTGACCGATCAAGACACGATTCTAGAGGTCAATCCTCCCCAGTTTGCTCAACCAGATAATGCTCCAGAAATACCCATAACCATGCAGAAACTAAAGCAATCTAAAACCAGTCCCTCTTCTAGTTACGAAGTCACCACGCCCTTAGCGAACTCGTTTAACAACAGTGAGCCACCAGCGCAGTACCCGGAGCGTTCCAGTCTGGAGCTATTTACCATTGCCAACCAGATGCGCCAGACAGAGACGGTTGAAACGTTGTTTGAAACCACTGTGACGGAAGTTCATCGCGCTTTACAAGCAGATCGCGTGCTGATCTATCGCTTTCAAGGCGAACACCAGGGCGTTGTCGTTGCCGAGGCGATGATGGTCGGCTACACGCCCAGCTTGAAGGTGACACTCCCGGCGATCGCCTTTGGAGTCAAGCACCCATCAGACTATCAGCAACAGTCCTTCGTGGCACTCGATGAAGTTGTCCAAGAAGCCGTCACGCCCTATCAGCTTCAACTGCTACAACAGTTTCAGGTCAAGTCAAGTTTAAGCCTTCCCATTTGGGTGGGGGAGCAACTCTGGGGGCTACTGGTCGCCCAGCAATGTTCTAACTTTCGCAAATGGGAGGAGGTAGAAATCAAGTGGCTCGACCAAGTAGTTAGGGAACTGAGGCTAACGCTTCAGCCAGTAGAAGTGCGTGCCCAAAAACACAAGCAAGCTGAACAAGACAAAATCATTGCAAAAATGATTCAAAAAATCCACCAGTCTCCAGATGTGGCGAGCGTTTTTGAGACGACAACCCAGGAAGTGCGGCAGCAGTTGAAATGCGATCGAGTCGCAGTCTACCGCTTTAACCCAGACTGGAGTGGTCAGTTTGTGTCGGAGTCAGTGGGTAAAAGCTGGATCGCGCTCGTGGGACTTGAGCTTGAAACCGCGTGGGCAGATAGCTATCTGCAAGAAACTCAGGGAGGTCGTTATCGCAACAATGAAACGGTCGCAGTGGATGACATCTACAACGCGGATCATAGCCCTTGTCACCTTGAGATTTTGGAAGGGTTTGAGGTCAAAGCTTATACGATCGCACCGATTTTTGATGGAGAAACGCTGTGGGGCTTACTGGGTGCTTACCAAAACTCAGGATCGCGCCACTGGGAGCCAACCGAGGTAAGTTTGCTGGCTCAAGTGGGGCGGCAGTTTGGGCTAGCGATCCGACAAGCGGAATATTTAGAGCAAGTCCGATCACAAACCACTCGACTCAGCCAAGAATCAGAACAGGGGCAAGCCGTCGCCCGTGTCATCGATAAGCTTCGCCAGGCTTCTGACATTAACACCATCTTCAAAACCGTCACCCAAGAAGTTCGGAAGCTCCTGAATGTTGAGCGGTTGACGATTTACAAATTTCGCCCAGACTTCTTTGGCGATTTTGTGGCGGAGTCAGAGGCTAGAGGTCTGCCCCAGCTTGTGGGCAGTGGTTGGGAAGACCCCTACCTCCAAGAACATCAAGGCGGCATGTTCTGCAACAACGAGCCATTGGTCATCGATAATATCTACACTGGGGGTCTGACCGATTGCCATGTAGAAGCGCTAGAGGTCTATGAAGTCAAAGCCTGTCTGGTCGTAGCTATCTTCCAGGGACAGACGCTTTGGGGGTTACTTTCTGCGTTTCAAACCAGTGCCGAGCGGCATTGGCAAGAGGGAGAAGTTCAATTAATGATGCGAATTAGCGCTCAGTTGGGGGTAGCATTGCAACAAGCAGAATATTTAGAGCAACTGCGAATTCAAGCAGAACAGTTGGCAAAGACAGCAGAGCGGGAACGCTTCATTACCAGAACGGGCGATCGCATTCGGCAGTCTCTCGATTTGCAGAAGACCTTTAAGACCACTGCTAGAGAAATCCGCAGCTTTTGGCAGGTCGATCGCGTGGCGATCTTCAAATTTGACCCAGGCTACAGCGATGGATCAATTATTGTAGAAGATGTTACGCCAGGCTATGTTTCAGCCTTGACGGTCAAGGTGACGGATCACTGCTTTGTCGAAGTGGCAGCGCAATATCAAAAGGGTCGGGTCTGGGCGCTTGATGACCTCTATCAATCAGGAATGGCAGACTGCTATATCGAATTGCTGTCTCAGTTTCAGGTGCAAGCCAACTTAGTGGTGCCCTTGTTCAAAGGAGAAAAACTTTGGGGTTTGTTCTGCATTCACCAGTGTAGTGGGCCTCGGAAGTGGCAAGAAGCAGAAATTGAATTTGCCAAACAGATTGCCGCCCAGCTCAATGTGGCTATTCAGCAAGGAGAGTTTGTTGAACAATTGCAACAGCGATCGCAGCAATTAGCAGAAGCTGCCCAACGAGAAAAGAGCGCCAAAGAGCAACTTCAGCAAGAAGTTATCCAATTACTGATGGCAGTCCGACCTTCGCTGGCAGGTGATCTGACGGCTCGCGCCCCGGTGACCGATACCGAAGTAGGCACGGTGGCTGATGCTTATAACAACACCCTGGGTAGCCTGCGGCAAATCGTGACGCAGATGCAAGCCGCCGCTAACCAAGTGAGCCAAACCACCCAAACCAGTAGTGCTTCCATTACAATGCTCACCCATCAGGCTCAAGCGCAACTCCAAGCGATCGACCAAGCCCTCGGACAAGTGCAAAGGATGGCTGGCTCAACGGAGGCGGTGGAGACCAATGCCCAGCAAGTAGAAGCTGCCGTTCAGCAGGCAAACCAAACGGTCTTAGCGGGCGATGCGGCAATCGATCGCACCGTGGAAGAGATGGACGACATCCGAGAAACCGTGATGGAGACCAGCAAGCGGCTGCAACGTCTGAGCGACTCTTCTCAAAAGATTTCCAGAATCGTCAGCTTGATTGGCAACTTTACCACTCAGACCCAACTGCTAGCCTTGAATGCGTCGATCGAAGCCACACGAGCCGGAGAGTTTGGACGCGGGTTTGGCGTCGTTGCCGATGAAGTGCGATCGCTGGCGCGACAGTCTGCCAATGCTGCTACTGAGATTGAGCAGCTTGTCCAAGAAATCCAGGCAAGCACGGCTGAAGTGTCTACCGCAATGGAGACAGGCATTCAACAGGTTGAATCAGGAACCACCGTCGTGAATGAAGCGCGTGAGAATTTGAATGCGATCGTGGGTGCTACGGCTCAAATTAGCCAACTCGTAACGGGCATCACCCAGGCCACTCACGCGCAGACTCAGGAATGTCAGTCAGTTACCCAAACGATGACGAAAGTAGCCGCCATTGCCCACCAAACCTCGGAGGATTCCGCTACGATTTCTGCCTCATTCAAAGAGCTACTCGCAACGGCTCAAGACCTGCAATCCAAGAGTGGACAGTTCAAGGTCGATTAACTAGACAGATCCATTGACCTCCTGCATTAATACTCTGCCCCCGCCCTGGCCCTCTCCTCAAGGAAAGAGACCAAGAGGGTTCTGGCTGGGAGCATCTCAATTGTGTCGCTGAGATCTTCGCCCCCCCTTCAATCATGACCCCAGACCCAACCATTCGTGAGCAAACCTATCAATACTTTCTTCAAGAAGCCCCCGAACTGCTACAAGCGCTAGAAGAAGGCTTGCTGCGCCTCCAAGAGAGCTGGGGCATCAATGAAGTTAACAACCTGATGAGAGCCACCCACACCCTCAAAGGGGCAGCCACCAGCGTGGGATTGGAGACGATCGCCAGGGTGGCCCACTCGCTCGAAGATATCTTCAGAGCGCTCTGTCAGCCCAATCTATCCCTCGACTCAGAAGCGGAAGCATTACTCTTTGAAGGAATGGAGTGTCTTCGCCTGCCGCTCATGGCAGAACTCACAGGCAGATCGGTAAACCATGCCGAAATTCTCGATCGAGCCGCCGCTATTTTTACCCTACTGCAAGCCAAGCTGGGAGACTGCTTTGGTCAAGAAGCCTATCTACCCACCTCGGCAGATTTGGGGTTTGATCTGACTCAATCCTTATTTGAAGGGGGGGTTACTCAACGACTCGCGCAAATCGCAACGAGCCTGGACAATGACCCCCCTGAAGAAATCTGCACCGTACTGCGAACTCAAGCCGAAATTTTTCTGGGTTTAGCAGAGTCTCTCAACCTAGTCGGGTTTGGAGCGATCGCCCACACGGTGCTTACGGCTTTAGATCATCATCCCGATCAGGCAGTGATCATCGCTCAGATCGCTCTCGCAGACTTCCAAGCAGGACAGGCAGCCGTGCTGGGGGGCGAGCGTAGCCAAGGCGGCGAACCCTCTCGTGAGCTACAACAACTCGCCGATCTTCCGCCACGCGGGGATGCCTTCACGCTCAATGCTGATATAGCTGAGATAGAGGTGAGTGAGTCAATCGAAGAGGCGCTAGATACTCCGCTTTTAGAAAGCATCTGGGGGCAGCAGTCCACTTTAGATGAGCCAATATTCGATCAACAGTTGAAAGAACTGGTACAACCAGACTCAGGCGCAAACGTTGAGCAAACCCTGAGCCAGATGTACAGCCCGCCTCAACCTGAGCGATCGGTAGCTCCTCTAAACGCGCTCCCCCAAAAAGACCCAGTTTCGCCACTGCCTGCTGTGCGAGTGGGGGTAAAGCAATTAGATCATCTCAACTACGTGATCGGCGAACTAGTCACCCACCAAAACCGCCAGTCGCTTCAGACCGAGCAGCTACAGACGGTCAGTAAAACCCTGCTCAACCAGATCCGGCAACATCAACAACTGCTCGGTCAGCTTCAAGATCACTCCGCTCACCAGGCTAACTTGTTCAAACAGCCACAGGCGAAAAATCCACTAGGAGCGCCTTCAAAGCTCCCGCGTAAAGCAGCCCGTAAAGCCTCTAAAAAAGGAAGTACTCAGGCTCGCTCTGATTTCTTAGCCCGCAACCACGGGAGCAACGCTGCCCTGATTCAGTTGCTGGTCGATCACCTGGTGCAGTTAGCAGAAACGGCGGATGCTATTGATCTGCTGACTCGCGAATCTGACCAAACCCTAGAAAAGCAACAGCAACTGCTAACCTCTAGCCAGAGTGCTTTAATCGAAGCTCGGATGTTGCCCCTTGGTGAGATCTTGGGTCGCTTTCCCAATGCTCTGCAACAGCTAGAAACCCTGCACAACAAACCGATCGCGCTCAGGCTGCACGGCAACGAAGTTCTCGTGGACAAAGCAGTAGCTGAAAAGTTGTTTGACCCTTTGCTGCACTTAGTCCGCAATGCCTTTGACCACGGGATTGAACCTGCCGCCGTTCGACAACAGCGAGGCAAACCAGAGAAGGGGCAGATCACACTCTCTGCCTACTACCAGGGCAGACATCTCGTCCTCGAAGTTCAAGACGATGGCAATGGGTTGGACTTTGATCAAATTCGACACCGCGCGATCGAGCGACAACTCATCTCCCTCGAAAAGGCGCATAGTCTCACTCAAAATCAGCTAACTGATTTGCTATTTGAGCCAGGGTTCTCCACGGTGTCTCAGGTCAGTGATCTCTCTGGGCGAGGCGTTGGGCTAGATGTCGTGCGAAACCAGGTGCAAGCTCTGCGAGGGTCGGTTACGGTTGATTCTGAGTTGCATCGGGGAACGACCTTCAAGTTGCAGATTCCCCTCAACCTGACGATCGCTCAATTGTTTGTCTGCGAGGTGGGGTCTAAGACCTATGCCTTGTTAGATGATAGCGTTGAGCAAATTTTGATTCCGATCGCTAGCCAGATTCAAGAGCGCAACGGGGGCAGGTTTTTGCGGTGGAGTCAGGGCGCAGAAGAAAAACTGGCTCCGATCTACTCGCTGGCAAGCCTTCTCGATTACGATGCAGCGACTCCGCTCTCCATGAGTTTCCAGGCTCCCCTGAGTGCCAAGGATTCGATCGATCCCGTCATTGTGATTCGCTGCCAAGAGACCCTACTGGGTTTGGAGGTCGATCGTCTAATTGGGGAGCAACAATTGGTTATCCGTCCTTTAGGAGCTATGATTGGCTCACCGAACTATATTCATGGGGCAACGGTGCTGGCGGACGGGCGATTAGCATTGGTCGTAGAGGGGGCAATGTTACTTCAAAAAGTGTTTGATCAGCAGCGTACCGCCCCCGTCCATCACCATTGGGCTAAGACAACCGCTGGGCCGCTTCTATCCAGTCCTGAGCGATCAATCCTGCCTCAGCCTCAGCCCACCTTTTCAGCCCTCCCAACTTCAGACTTTAGTGAAAAGCCAGACACTCGAATTCTAATTGTGGACGACTCAATTACTACACGCCAATCCCTGACGCTGACTTTACAAAAAGCTGGCTATCGTGTCTTTCAAGCTCAGGATGGTTACGAAGCTCTTGAGCAGTTTCAGCGTCAATCTGATATCCGGCTAGTTATTTGTGATATTGAAATGCCCCGCATGAACGGGTTTGAATTGCTGAGAAACCGACAACAAATTCCTCTATTGGCAGACAGTCCGATCGTGATGCTGTCATCTCAGAGCGGCGATAAGCACCGGGCACTCGCCTCACAATTAGGAGCAACGGTTTATATGGTCAAGCCTTATATGGAGCATAAACTGTTGGCTATCGTATCAGATCTGCTCAAAAGAACGACCCTCAACTCTGCATCTGAGCTAGGATAAGGTGGAAACGATGCAAGATGGATTAAAAGCAGAAAAGTTTATTGCGTTTACCGTTGCAGATTATTGCTTGGCGCTGCCGATCGCAGAAGTTCTTCAGGTGGTGAAGTATCCCCTCAGCACCAATCATGAACTCAGCAAAATGGGGCTAGTCCAGCTTGGTCAGCACACGATTCGGGTTTTAGATTTGCATCAGCAGTTAGGGCTAGAAAATTCGGGTCAGTTATCCCGACCTTTTTTATTGATTACGCAAAATTCTTCAAAAGAATTCAATGCAATTCCCGTGGGTGAGCCACCCAGTTTGGTCGAGTTCCCGCGAGAGAGGATGCAGCGGTTGCCGCTGTCTAACCAGCAGTCAGGGCTGCTAGCGATCGCCAGTCATACTGCGGTCATCTCTCCTGAAGAAGCCACAACGACCATGTTTCTGCTAGACATCAACCGAATCCTGAACGCTTTCACTCCTTCTCTTTTGCCAGGGCAAAAAGATTGAAATCGCTGAAACAATTGGGAGTATTTGAGATGACAAACTACTGGGCGATCGCGATTGGCATTAATCAGTATCAGCATTTTCAACCGCTGCCAAACACTAATTCGGATGTCGTAGCGTTGCTAGATTTTTGGGTCAACGAGGCAAAATTTGCTTCAGATCACTGTGTGTTACTAGCAGATGTTTCTTCCACACCTGATGTCAAGGCAATCTATCCAAGTCAGAAAAATATTCACAACTGGATCGCCCAATTCTGCCAACAAGTGCAACCTGACGATTTCCTGTGGTGTTTCTTCAGTGGCTATGGAATACAGTTTGAAGGAAAAGATTACCTCTTACCGATCGATGGCAATCCAGATCAAATTCCTTCAACTGGAATTCTTGTAGAGTCCTTATTTGCGGATCTTCAATCGGCAGCAACGGGCAACATTGTGCTAGTACTAGAAATGCACCGGAGCCAAGGCAACCGGACAAACGATCGCCTGGGTGTTCAAACAGTCGCGTTATCAAATAAATGCGGAATTACTACTATTTTGTCTTATTCACCCACTCGATTACTGTCAGTAGCAAATCGAGGGCTGAGTGTTGCATTGCTAGAAGGGATGTGCCGTCACAATTGCCTAACGCTGGGTCAACTAATTCAGTATCTCGGCAGTCGAATACCGGAACTAAGTATCAACAACATGCATCTGGGGCAAAATTCAGTAGCGATCGTGCCCAATGTTCAACAGCATCAACACCTCTTGTCAGATACAAGCGGCACTAACCGACAAAGTAAACAACTTCCCCCTACAGAGCTTCCCGTTACACAACTTCCTTCTACAGAGCTTTCAGATCAGCTACCCCAAACAAATCTTTGGATGGACAAACTCTGGCAGGGTTCGGTGTTGGGAGGAATGATTGCGCTAATTGGTGCAACCCTCTTAAATCATTACGGAGGGAGAATCAGTTTTCTCTCCTTAAGGCTACCCCAATCTAGCTTTTTGCGTTCTAATCAGTACTCACCTTCTGAGAAAGCTAAGAAAGGATCATCTGATAAAACAGACGAGGCAGAAAAGTCACCGGATGCAACTAAATCTGATGCCAATTCCGATACTAAGACGGATCAGACTAAGCAAGATGATCAGTCTAAAGCACAGCCACCTCCACAATCACAACCTTCGTCTGAAACGATCGCAGCCTTAGAACGTGCCCGTAAAGAATTGCAAGCGCGACAGTATGAGAAAGCGTTGAATACCCTCGATCAGATTCCTGAGAATCAGCGCAGTGATGAGTGTAACCAGTTGCGCCAGCAGGTAAGCCAGGGGTTACTTAATGAAGCAAGAGCATTGATTAATCAAGTCGGCGGCTCGGATCATGTGAATCAGGCATCCAACTTTAGTCACGCGATCGCTAAGGCCCGTATCGTTCGTCCCGGAGATCCTCTCTATGATCAAGCTCAGAAGGACATTGAACGCTGGAGTCAGGTAATTTTGGACTTGGCTCAAGGACGGGCTAATCAAGGTAATTACAACAAGGCAATCTCTGCGGCTCAACTCATTTCCTCGAACCAAAAAAGCCTCTACCCAGCCGCCCAAGAGTCCATTTCTCAGTGGCAAAAAGCCAAAGCCAATCAAGCCATCCTGGAGCAGGCAGAACTCTCCATCCAACGGTTTCAAGCACCTTCGTATAGCCAGGCGATCGCCGCCATTCGCAGCATTCAACCTGATCAGCCTTTCTATAAGGAAGCTCAGACATTGACCAGGGAATGGAGCCAGTCTATCCTGAGTCTTGCCCGCGCTCACGCTGTTCAGGGCGAATTTGCGGAAGCCATTCAAACGGCGGGTTTTGTGCCACAAGATACTCCAGCCTATCAGGAGGCAAAGACAGCGATCGCTCAGTGGCGTAGTGATCGCAATAAGCAGTAGAGATTGGGTATTCAGTTCATGCTTGCTTAAGGTCTTGAGTTGTCCACCATATTAGCAAGACTTGTCAGCTTATTAGAAATGACACTTGTTTATCCTCAGTTTGTCACCTTTGCCTGATTAACCTTGAGTAAGGCAACTACAGGCGAGAATACGAGCTTTGTGCATAGCTGTTTTTCAAGCTTGATCCTACTAGGCTTCGTTTCTCTGTGGCCTTCGGATCTCGAAAATATTGCATCTATCGGCATTGCTGAATTGCCATATGAAATGCCAGATTTGCCCTCACCCTAACCCTCTCCCAAAGGGCGAGGGAACAAGAACTCTGGCTCCCTTTTCCCTGGGAAGAAAGGTTGACGAGGGCTGTGCCCCACTTCGTGAGGAGGGCAATTCATATTTGCATTCAGCAATGCCCATCTATCTAATCTTTCGCGATTTTCAAACGTCTAGTAAGAATTTAGGAGAGTCATAAAATGAGTGTCATGGATGGGCAAGTTAATGCCTTTAAGTGGTTATTTCCGTTCTTGTTATCGATGCTTTTAATGTTGTCTGGGTGTAGCATCACTGAATTTACAAATCCCTTGTCTGACTCAGCAAAGACTGAAAGCCCAGTTCCCTCTTCAGAGCTAACGATCGAGGCTGCTCCTATCATAGACCCGATCGCCCCTGATTCCAAAGCACCTTCTACTACTGATCTCTCGCCACTAGAGAAAGCTTCGAGAATAGCCACAGATAGTTCTCCACTGACTGAGCTATTGCTAGGCGAACAACTTGAGCAGTAAAGCAATCTTGCCGAGAGTGAACCATGTCTCAAATTCTGATTATCGACAATGATTTTACCTTCTCAGAACTACTTTCTGTAGAACTAGAAACAATTGGATACCAGGTAAGCTATGCCAGTGAAGGAATCAAGGGCCAAATTTTAGCTCAACAGCTTTTGCCAGATCTGATCATGCTGGATATCCGACTTCCCAAAGTAGATGGATTTACGGTTTGTCGGCGCTTGCGGCAGGACGATCGCACCGCGAATATTCCAATTCTAGTCCTAACCGCTTTGTCGGCGACTCAGGATAAAGTCAAGGCATTTGATGCAGGGGCGGATGACTACCTGATTAAACCTTTTGCCTCAGAAGAGATGCTGGTCAGGGTTCAAGCGATTTTGCGGCGGGCAAAGAAGCGCCCCAAAGCAGCCAAATCGACTGAAATTCTCAGCTATGGCCCTCTGACGCTAGTTCCTTCTCAGATGGAAGCCATTTGGTTTGGACAAACTATTAAAATTACTCCGATCGAGCTTGGTATCATCCACTGTCTACTTCAACGTCCTAATCAAGCAGTCTCGTCTCATGAGATTCTCAAGCAAGTTTGGGGATATGGCCCGGATGATGACATCGAAACAATTCGAGTTCACGTTAGAAACATTCGAGCCAAACTAGAACCCGATCGCTTCAATCCCTTTTATCTTAGAACAATTCATGGACGAGGATATCGCTTAGAGCTTCCAGACCGCTTTGGGCTACCCAAAAGAAACATTTTACCTGTCAATTTTTCATCCGTTAAGAAGCTTGAAACTGCAACGAAGTCTGTTGCTAACTTCTACTAAAGTGCGGTGGTTTGAGGACTGATGACACAGAGACTGCTGTACAAAACCACTACGATCGCGTCCCTGATTTGTCACGACTCCTCGCTTACCTTAATTAATAAGCATCTACATTGTTTAACAATGCTCCTCATGTCGGTCACTCCCTGTCAGCGATCGAGACACGTTTGAAATAACATTGCAATCTTAGAGGCCGCAAGATGAAGACACTCCAGCAACCACAAGTCACACAGTTTTTGCGGGGTTCTTCCCCCCAGATTCGTCTTCTAATTGCAGATGCTCATACTGTTGGCAGGCAATTACTCGTCGATGCCTTGACTCAGGAAGATCTCAAAGTTGTTGGTCAAGCTAGAAACAGTGAAGAAACGCTTGAATTAGCAATGCGGCTATTGCCCGATGTGGTTGTTATAGATAGTTGTATGCCTGACGGTGAAGAAATCCTCGCCGTTCGCGAAATTCATCGACTCTATTCCTGGATTGAGATTCTCGTATTAACCTGTTCCGAGGAAACAGAATTTATCTGGCGATCGCTAGAAGCTGGAGCCTCAGAATATCTTCCCAAAAGTACGCCTTATGAGGAAATCGTTTCAACAGTTCGAGGGCTTCACTACGGCGTTATCCACAAAAAATCTAAGTGGCAGTATCCCGAAAAAACTTAAGTTTCTCATCAACTCCACCGCCGTAAAGCAAATTTTCAGACCTCCCTCGTAGCGTTAGTTATACGAAGGCCCTGTTTCAAAAATCTGTACCCTCAGACATAAGGTGCTTTGTCATGAATTCTATTCTGTCCGAAATTAAAAATCGTGTTCGTAGTCAGGTACTGATCCTGACCAAAGCTGAGAAATATATTCATGTAGGAAATCGCTGGGTCTCAGAAACCTCCGGAGAGGCATTGGGTCACGGTCACAAGGCAGGGCAGGCACCTAAATCTCTCAAAGAAAAGTGCTTTCAAACTAGCATTGGAGTCGGACATTACTTACAACAGAGCAAACATTGGGTATTGAACACCTCCGAGAGGGCTTTGACGGAAGCTTACAGTGCTGCACAGATTCTCAAGCAAATCGAAAACGATCACTTTGCCGGAGCTGAAGTTGCTGCGATCGCATACAGCGACAGTGTAGCAGCCTACTTTCATCTAGTATCCAAAAAATATCTGCTGATTATTCAAGTCAGGCTACTAGAATTTAGAGTGAGCCATGCGATCATCGATACTCCAAGTTCTAGCCATCCATCTAAGGGACTACAAACTAGCCCGACTTTAGACAAGCTGAAATTCATTGATGAAGTTCTCATTCACCATCAAACTCAACAAAATCAACAAGCCAATGTTGCTCGACCTGGAGATTTTGGCTTTGCAGACAAACAAACAGCCGATTGTTCTGAGCAAAAGCGCGACCCGTTAAGGAAGCAGATTAGGAATCCGTTTGAAGGTCAACTAGATGATTTGACCGACCATCAAACTAGCCATCAAATCGGCAGTCACTGGAAAGCGATCGAGCTTCTCCAACTTCCTTTCATAAAAGGGGGTCGCCTTGATGCTCCAACAAGAGCTACACCCCTGCCTCAAGCATTCCCATTGCAGCCTTGCTCCGGCGGAAATCTCGTGGCTAATGCAGGGATGGCTTCTATGCTAGTTGCCGGAGGGTTTGCAGCCGGAGGTGTATCTACTTGGGCAGCCCTATCAGTGCAAAACTCCTTGGCACCTGAATATAAACAGTCATCCTCAGAAGAACCGCACCCTAACCGAACGATGACTCTTGCTCCAAGTGCGATCGCCGCACCTGAAAGAATGCCTCTAGAGTCAAGTCGCTTAGGAGAAAAGCCAACGCAGCAAGTCAAGAAGCAGGTGACTCCTCAAGTGAGTGCTCAACTCCATAGCGCAAAGCAAGTTCATCGTAAATCAATACCCTAAGTACAGGACAAAAATTGTAGTACTTGCAGAAACTCACTCATTTTTTGCTCTAAGTTGAACACGGTATTGCGGAGACAATCTAAGCCATAGCGGAAGATACTTTTGGCTTTGCGTCTATGCTTTTTAAGGGTGAGTGGTTTGACGTGGTGCAACCACTCGCCAACTAGAATTGCCCAACACAAGGCTAATGAGAGTAGGGCTAACACACAAAAACAAACAAGTCAGCGAGGCAGAAAAGCAGCGGTAAAGACTTCCGAGAACCCCGCCGCGAAACCCTCCGGCAGAAGGAAGTCAGCTACAAAAGCAGAACCTCTCCCGACCAAACCTTCACGACAGGCAAAATGATTGAAGTGCTGTTCGGGTCATTGGATGACGCAGTGTTACCCAGAACGCGCCAGAGCTGCTTGACTGACAAAACTAGGAAGCCGGAATGCAAGAGAGGACAGTAAATTCA
>NZ_JBJPHU010000075.1:0-33852 GCF_052939515.1 Phormidesmis sp. 146-33 | reverse complement strand
GGGGGCTGCCTGGAGTGATCGCCACAGCGAGGGATTTCATCGAATTCACGTTAAAAGCGAAGCGTTCCTCGAACTGACGTTAATCTGGCTCAACTGATGGCACACTCTATCGAGAAGCCTGTGGATCGGCATTTGATCGCCAACGCTCCCATCACCCTTGGAAGCCACTCCTTTACAAAAACCAGTCTTTTGAACGATTTTGCGAATCGCTGCGGTGAGAATTCCAGGAGGGAATCGCGTCGCGAGCAGGTAGATTGGCGGGGATGCGGATGCGACTGCTGCGATCGTGGTAGTCCACCAAAAGCTGATGATAAAGAGCAATCACTTGCTGAATGTTACTGCTTAAGGTGTAGCGTTCTTCGACGCGCTGGCGTGCTTTTTGGCCCAGAAGGTCTGTCCAGGTGGTGTGGTCGCGCAGTTGGGGCAAAAGGGTTTTTAGCTGAGACGCAACCCCCTGGGTTTTGATGATTACGCCCGCCTCGGCTTCTAAGACTTCTCCATCGGCTCCCGCGTCGGTAGCCACACAAGCAACACCACAGGCCATTGCTTCTAGCAAAGATAAAGATAGCCCTTCTACTAAAGACGGCAACACAAACACATCCGTCCCTCTGAGAATCTCAATCCGGCGTTGCTCATCCGCGATAAATCCCAACCAGACGATCCCGTGTTCTTCTCCGTAAAAAGGAATGAGTGAGGCAGCCAGCGTGCCATGATTGCCCACAATGACGAGTTTACTATTTTTGCCCATATTTGCCTGCTTCCAGGCTTTGAGTAGCGATTCGACGTTCTTTTCGGGCGCGATGCGCCCCTGGTAAAGAAAAATGCGATCGCCGCCCATCTGCGCCTTAAAGCTGGACTTGCCGGGAGAATATTTCGTCGTATCTACGCCATTGGGGATCACAGCAATCCGATCGCTCGGTACGCCCAATTTGATCAAGAGGTCACGCTGGATCTGAGAAAAAATAATGATGCGATCGTACTTTGCTAAAGAAGGCGCATAAAGCTGATACATCAAGTGTTGAGTGCCCGATGTCAGGTTGCGCCGCTTGCGATCAAAGGGCGGATGAAACGTCGCCACCAGAGGTAGATTTAATTCTTGACAAATCTCAGGCAGCAAAAAATCCAGCGGGGAAAGCGTCAGCGAAGCGTGAACGATATCTGGACGGGGCGACAAATCTTGAAGCGCCTGGATCAGAACTCGACTGGACTTTAAAGTGGGAATCGTATAAAGCTGAGACTTGTAGAAAAAAGGAATCGGCACCTCTCGAATGTCAGGCCAGTTATCAGGTGCGTCTTCCTCCTGAGCAAAATGTAGAAAGCTAACTTGATGGTTGTGATCTAATAAAGCGTTGGTGACTTCTCGACCATAGGTCACGTTTCCGCAAAACGGCGTTTTCTTGCCAAGCCATGCAATGTGCATTCGGGGTTATGTCGTAAGAGGGTTCGTACATCGCTAGTCGTTAGTGGTCGAAGGGAGATAAACGACTAACCACTAATCTCTAGCTTGTTTTAGAAATCGTTGTACGGGAAATATACCAGGTAAGGGTAGCCCCTGCGATCGTCAGGGCAGCAAGTGCCAAAAATACAGCCCGCAACCCAAACAACGTCTCAGACACACCCGCCAACACCAACGGCAAACTCAGAGCAATGTTAATTGCATTATTCTGCAAGCCAAACACCTTACCCCGCATTTCTTCTGGCGTTTCTTGCTGAATGGTTGTCTGCATGGGAATGCCCACCAGAGAGGCAAATCCGCCCAACAGCGCAATCAGTAGAAGCGTCACCCAAAGCGTGTGATAAAAGAACGCCAGCCCGACTAAGGACGCAGACATACCCAACGACCCATATAGCCCCAATCGAGCATGAGGCAGCCGTTGCCCAAAGTAGCCAATAATCGCAGCACCACAGGCCATGCCAACCCCACCCGCCGCCAACAAAAAGCCAAACTGAGAGGATTTGATCTCTGGGATCACCTCGGCAAGGCGCACAGATAACACGGCCAGCGCGGCAAAAATTGAGAACAAAATCACAAGCTGAATCAGCGCACTGCGAACATGGCTTTCTTTGCCCAGATAGCGCAATCCGTCTTTGATGTCTTCCCAAACGTGGGGATAGTCTTCGGGTTCGTCAGGCGTAATGCCATTGGTCGAGGCTTTTAGTTTCTCCCCGGTTCTCAAAAAGAGCAGCAATAGACCCGCGATCGCATAACCGCCCCCAACCAGCAGTTCTCGTCCAATCCCAGTAAAAACGCCGCCAAGATGAGCGACGATCGCATCGGCCAGCGCCAAAAGCGGCTCCCCCACGGCAAAGCCAATAATCACCGAAGCCATCATCGTCGTCGTGTAGAGCGAATTGGCAGACAAAAGATGGCGACGTTCGACAATTAATGGAATAGCGGACTGCTCGGCGGGGGCAAAAAACTGGGTCAGGGTAGACACCAAAAAAGTGATGCCCAACATGATGAGGAACCCGACAGGCAAGCCATGCACTCTAGCCCAATCCTTGGAGATCCACAGCAGTGGCGGCAAGGCAAACACCAACCCCCCGCGCAATAAATTTGTAGCGACCAAAACGCCTTTTTTTGACCAGCGATCGACAAACACACCCGCCACCGACCCAAACAAAACTGCGGGAATCGTGAAGGCGATCATAATTGACGACACCCAGCCGCTGATCGTCTCACCCTCAGACTGAAAGCGACTGGCAATCAAGGCAATCATCAGCACCAGATACACTTTGTCTGCAAGCTGAGAAAAAACCTGCCCGGCCCACAGCGTCAAAAAATTACGGTTCCTCAAAACGGGGGCAAAGCCGCTTTCTGACTCGCTCTCTGATTCAGCATCCAGAGGCACAGCTTCTTTTTCCTCTAGCGCAGCCGCCTCATTCAAAAGTTTGAGCGGATCGGACTGCGGTACGAGATCGCCGTTTGTATCGTCTGACAAATGTTTGCTTGTGCCGTTTTGACGCGACGAATTGGGGGCGATCGCTTCCTGCGAATTTATCTCGTCCCACTCATCCGATGGGGTATCTTGCGTTCTCAGCATCGCGGGCACACTCTCCTCACTCAACCCATTATCAGGGAAAACCGATGCATCCGAATCAGGTCGAGTCACTCTTTGCGCTAGATTGGGCGATCGCGAGGTTTTGGGATTGCCCACCCCCCGATCGCCAGGGCCACGATTGGGAGAAGGGTCGCTAGAGGACATCAACAGAAAGTCAGAAGATCGCATCATGATTAGCACTCAAAGGGTCACGGAGCGGGAGCAAAACAGGTGTCGATCAAGGCAGCAGACCGAATCGGCTGGTCAAAGTGATATTGAGCGTAATAGCGGAGAATGCGCTCGATCGCAAACCAGGCAGTCTCAACCGATGGAAAGGACTGGTCAGACAAGTTAGCTTGTGCCAGTTGTTGCAGCAGTGTGAGTTCGGTGGCATTGAGCAGCGTGTTGAGTTTGGCGGATCTTTTGGAGTGGGAAGTCTTGAAGTTGGAGATTTGGGTAGGTTTCTCTAAGTCGGTTAAACCTTGATCTTCTAGACGGATTTGTTCGAGTTCTTTGAGGGTGACGACTCCTCCGGCAACGGTGCTAAAGCCTGCCTGCCAGCTAGAATCCGTCAGGTCGGGGTGCAATTGAGTTTGAGAAACACAGCACTGATGCACTTGAGGAGCAATCCCGGCGAGTACCAAAAGCTGAAAGACAGCGTGGGTGAGATGAGAGAGCACTTGAGAAGAGGGCGATCGCTCCAGTCGTGCGAGATGTTCGTTGAGTAGATAAAACAGATCTTCTTGAGGCTGTTCGCTTAGAGCCTGCTGCAAAACAAGTTCAGCGAGATATTGTCCTGCGGTGAGTTTTTTAAGGTCACGCCCCAACCCCGGATAGGATTCTAACGTCTCAGCCTGAGTAATTTTGTCAAGTGACTTGCCCTTAGCTAGCATCAATTCGTTCACAACAAACAAACCGCTTCTGCCCCCCAGCTTAGAATTTTGCTTACGGCACCCGATCGCCACAACCCGCATCAAGCCAAACTCCCGCGTCAAAACCGTCAAGATCCGATCGGCTTCACCCAGGGGCATTGTTTTGAGATTAATTCCAGTTGCTTTGTAGGTGCGGCTCATGAAGGGAGGAAAGAAGAAGGGATGAGGGATGAGGGATGAGGGGTTTGAAACGGAGATTTCAACGTACTTCACATATAGATCTTCACATATAGATAGTGAGTGCAAGGTTGGAGCCAGGACTTGAGATGAAAACAAAGAATGACTTTTTCATCCCTCATCCCTCATCCCTCCTTACCTAGAGTATCGCGTTGACGAAGCAGATCAGGGCCCTGTGATGTGCCGAGCCGAGTTGCACCTGAGACAATTAACTCTAGAGCCTGGTCGATCGTGCGTATTCCTCCAGAAGCCTTAATTCCTACCCGGTCTTGGGTGATTTCTTTGAGCAGGCGAATATCGGCTACCGTTGCGCCGCCCGTCCAGCCTGTACTGGTTTTGAGAAAGGAAACGCCCGCATCCATGCAGATTTCGGCCGCCAATCGCTTTTCTGAATCGGTCAATAGAGACAGTTCTAAAATGGCTTTGATGACCAGGTTGGTGGATTCACAGATCTCTGCGATTTCTTTGTGAAGGGCATCGACCTGTCCCATTTTGAGCAGTCCCAGGTTGATTACGACATCTAACTCGGCGGCTCCGTTTTCGGCGGCTTCTTGCGCTTCGTAGAGTTTGACGGTTGAGGTCGTCGCTCCGGTAGGAAAGCCAATCACCGTTGAAACTTTGGGCTTTTTGTTGTGCAGCAACTCAACGGCTTGACGAACATAGCAAGGTTGGACGCAGACCGTCGCAAATCGGAAGCGATCGGCTTCATCACACCACTGTTGAACCTGGCTGGCGGTGGCAGTCGGAGACAAGAGCGAATGATCAATATAAGGAGCGATATCAATGTCTGGAGATGTTGCCATTGATGAAACCTAATTCTTAAAAACACTGACCATTCTTGGACTTTAGCCGATCACGTCTCACTTTCGTGGGGACTGTCTAAATTCCTTTCATCCTTTCTTAAAACAAAAAGAGCAAAAAATAATCCGTACCTCCTACCCCCTAAGAGGTCAAGAGTTACGGACTGTGTGGCTTTCTTGACAGCCTGCTTGGATTAAATGATTTCTTCGGAAGGGTTTTTTAGTTAAGGTTAGCGCGACCCCGCACCGCCCGTACCGCTGGGGGCAGGGTTTGGACTTGGACTGAAGGCAGCATTGAAGGAAAATGGCGAATGTGATGGCAAGCTTATCGAACTGGTCACCTTGGATGTCACGATCGCGCCCACTTTTTCTAAAGTTTGCTCGGAGCCGGATTGGTTAGATTCGCGGATGCTGACTAGAGAGGAACGAGCCTGAGAAACTCCGAGCGCCGTAACCGTAACCAAAACCAGAGGGCAAGCGATTTTTGAAAAGGTATTCATTTTAGCAACCTGAGTAATAAAGCAGCAGACGAATGACCCTTGCAGAACATTTTAAGCAATTATGCTGAAGTCATCCAGTAAAAATACTGAAACTTCATAATGGTTTCATGAGGGATTTAAGAAATTCCAGAACAAGCTCAGTGTTTACCCGTAGATAAGTGTACTGATACGTCACTCTACTCTTTCTGTTAAATGTGCATCCTCTTCCGTTAGAGGCAATTTCTGATGGTATTCAAGGATTTATTAAGGAAAAAAGCCCATTACTCTACTGTTAATACCAATTAATATAAATATGCTTACAGAAAAAATACGGAAAACTAATGTATTCTTTACAATTCACTGCGTAATTCTTCACAACTCTTGATTTGACGACTCAGAACATCGTAATGGAAGAAAACTATTCATCGGCAGATCTCAGTGTTCGTTCTCAGCGCAACCGTAGTATCAAGCTAACTCCTGCTGATTGCATCCGATTGCGATCGCGCTTAATCAACTTCACCAATAACCAGAAATTTACGGAAGCTCCGATCGGCACGCTCTGCGGGAATTACCTGGAATGGGTCGATCATCTGCCTGCCGCATTCGTAGATCTGCTGATTTTAGATCCGCCCTATAATCTGACCAAAGAATTTAACCAACTCAAGTTTTCTAAGCGGACGGTCGATGAGTATACGGAGTGGCTAGAAGGAACGATCGTTGCGTTAAAACCGCTACTCAAATCCACGGCTTCAATCTACATCTGTGGCGATTGGTTTTCGTCGGGGTCAATTTTTACCGTCGCTGCCCAACATTTCACCGTCCGAAATCGCATCACCTGGGAGCGAGAAAAAGGGCGCGGAGCCAAAGCCAACTGGAAAAACGCCAGCGAAGATATCTGGTTTTGCACCGTTTCTGATCAGTACACGTTCAACGTTGACGCAGTGAAACTTCGGAGAAAAGTGCTGGCTCCCTATCGCAAAGACGGGGTTCCTAAAGATTGGCAGGCCACCGATCGCGGCAACTTTCGCGACACTCATCCTTCTAATCTGTGGACAGACATCACGATTCCGTTTTGGTCGATGTCAGAAAACACCCATCACCCGACGCAAAAAAGTGAGAAAGCGATCGCCAAGTTAATTTTGGCCAGTTCCAATCCGGGTGATTTTGTGTTTGATCCCTTTGTGGGCAGCGGCACGTCTTCGATCGTTGCCAAAAAGTTAGGCCGACGCTATCTGGGCATTGAGCAAGATGAAGAATACTGTCTGCTGACCGAGCGCCGCCTTGAGCTTGCAGACACCGTTTCCACAATCCAGGGGTTTGCCGATGGCGTATTTTGGGAGCGAAATACGTTGGCGATGCAGAAAAAAGAGTCATGAAAAAGGTTAAAGGCAGCCGTTTGTTGCATTCAGTTGCTCTGTACTGAAGCCGTGGCTCACAGCGCGAACTCCGTTGAAACGAACTAATACGGACTAATTGCTAAAGGACGTTTAAAGGTGGTCGTTCATCGCATTCACCCACCCTGCACTGGAAGTCGTGGCTCACGGTGCGAACTCCATTAAAACGGGCTAAAGAAGTTGAAATGGCTCTGGAGTCCCTTCAGTGGACTTTTCTCAATTAGCCCGTACTTTCAGTGCAGGGCGGGAGGGCAGCGCAGCGAGAGATTGTTGTACTTTTCAAAGAAACTGAATGCTGAAACATCAATTATGCCGCCTTCAACTATCCGGAGGATTGAGGTGGAAGGTACATCTGAGTGAGAACATCAAGTAGCTGATTGACTGACAAATCTTTTGGGTTAGGTTGGGTTAAACCTGGGTGAAACCAAACGCTGGAGAAGCCTCTGCTGGGTTTTGCTTTGCTCAACACCAACCTGCGGGAAATGAAGGGTTTTAGAAGTTTTGTCAGTCAATCAGCATCAAGTAGTCATTTTCTTCTAAAAGAAGCCCTATCGACCCTACCTCGACAGCTAGTTGCTTAGTTGACTAAAATGAAGATGCACTCCACGATTGATCAGTAGCTATGTCAGAAGATAAATAAAAGAGAATAGTGGTTGCACCTCCATCCTTAGTTTCATCCTCTTCACTACCAGCTAATCGCGTCATTAGTGTTGAGCTAGAAAATGGCGAGGATGTCGAGTGAGTGTGGATGTCACTACCAGACGGCACAAAGTACGTCAGTGGATATACTGTTGTCAAACAATAAAGTAGATGGCGCAGCAATCGTAGTGATCATCTACGGCCTTAAGAAAAGCAGGAGAAAATGAGTGTTTTCATTATCAATGAAGTGATCAAACGGCTAGAAATAATGCCGCAGCACTTGCAACAACGAGTGCTTGAATTTACTCAGGCGTTAGTAAAAGCTGAAGTTCGAGGAACTCCAGGGCAGCAATTGCTACGATTTGCAGGTTCAATTCCTCCGGACGATCTCCAGTTAATGCGTGAGGCGATCGAGCAGGATTGTGAACGGGTAGATGTTGATGAGTGGTAGGTATTTGCTCGATACCAACATTATTATTGCTCTTTTTGCAGATGAAGCAGTCGTCAAAAGCAATCTCGCTCAGACCAACGAAGTTTTCATTCCAAGTTTTGTGATTGACGAGTTGTGTTATGGAGCCAGAAAATCAGGACGAGTGGAAGCAAATTTAGCAAGAGTTGACGACCTGGTTGCTAGCAGCACGATATTGGGATGTGACGCTGAAACTGCGAGGCAATACGGTGAGGTCAAAAATAAGTTGAGGCTCAAGGGTCGTCCGTTACCTGAGAATGATGTCTGGATTGCAGCCCTTGCCCTGCAACACGCTCTGATTTTGGTAACACGCGATGCTCATTTTCAAGAAATCGAGAGTTTGCAAACAGTGGCGTGGTGAGTAAAGCCGCCGCATAACAATCCGATCGGAGCATGGCGAAGGTCTCTGGTATGGATGCAAAGGTTGCTGGCGGTCGCTCAACCGGAGCGATCGAGTGAAAGCATTGCTCACACTCAGGTTCAGAGGTTTGTCACTCAAAACTTCATCTGTAAATACAAACCCCTTTTGTTAAGCTCTGTTTCAAGTTCACGAGAGTATGAACAATTCGGCAAAACGTCCGTGATACCATGCTTTCGTAGCTTTTAGAGAATGGGAGAAAACCTTTGGCACTACGGGTGGCAGTGGTAGGCGGAGGCCCAGCAGGGTCTTCTGCGGCAGAAACCTTGGCAAAAGCAGGGATTGAAACCTATTTAATCGAACGCAAATTAGACAACGTAAAGCCTTGCGGGGGCGCGATTCCTCTCTGCATGGTGGCCGAGTTTGATCTGCCCGAAAATATTATCGATCGCAAAGTCCGCAAGATGAAGATGATCTCTCCGTCGAATGTGGAGGTCAACATCGGTCACACGCTCAAAGATGACGAATATATTGGCATGTGTCGCCGCGAAGTGTTGGATGGCTTTATGCGCGATCGCGCCGTCTCGCTTGGAGCAGTTTTGATCAACGGCACGGTTCACAAATTAGAAATTCCCTCGTCTGACAAAGCCGCTTATACGCTGCACTACGCCGATCACTCGGATGGCAGCCTCGAAGGAACCGCCAAAACGCTCAAGGTCGATCTCGTGATCGGGGCAGACGGCGCAAACTCACGGATCGCCAAAGCCATTGATGCCGGAGATTATCGGTATGCGATCGCCTTCCAAGAGCGGATCAGACTGCCCGAAGACAAAATGGCCTACTACGAAGACCTGGCCGAAATGTACGTGGGCGATGATGTCTCGACCGATTTTTACGCTTGGGTCTTCCCCAAATACGATCACGTCGCAGTCGGGACTGGCACCATGTCGCCCAACAAAGCAGACATCAAAAAGCTGCAAGCAGGCATTCGCGCCAGGGCTGCCAAGAAACTCAGAGGCGGCAAGATCATTCGCGTCGAAGCGCATCCCATTCCTGAGCATCCCAGACCTCGCCGAGTGGTGGGCCGAGTTGCTCTGGTCGGAGACGCTGCCGGGACAGTGACCAAATCTTCGGGAGAAGGCATCTACTTTGCCGCCAAGTCTGCCCGCATGTGTGCCGAAACAATCGTCGAATTTTCTGAAAATGGCGCAAAAATTCCTACAGAGTCTGATCTGAAGGTTTATCTCAAGCGTTGGGACAAAAAATACGGCATCACCTATAAAGTGCTGGACATCTTGCAAACGGTCTTTTATCGATCGGATGCCACTCGCGAAGCCTTTGTAGAAATGTGTTCTGACATCGATGTGCAGAAGTTGACGTTTGACAGCTATCTGTACAAGACGGTCGTTCCGGCGAATCCTTTGGTGCAGCTAAAAATCACCGCGAAAACCCTGGGCAGTCTGATTCGCGGCAATGCGTTAGCACCCTAAAAAACCTGGATTCGATAGAATTTTGCGCTGCGGTTACAAGTTCGGGCAGTCCCTCAGAATTGGGGGCACAAGCACTCAGTACCGAAGCGGATAGTTCCATTGAATTTACCAAAAAATTGCCCTTAGCGATCGACTCCCAGATCCAGACTGCCAGGCCTCGTGGTTTGGCAATTTGATTCAAGTTAAGCCGATCGCTAAGGGCTTTTAATAGTCAGAGACTAACAGCTAACCGCCACCAGCGCTTTTTGTGACTTGACCTGCACCTGACCGTCATCATCGACATCGACGATCGCCGTGTCACCAGATTGAATCTGACCCGACAGAAACGCCTCAGCTAGACTGTCTTCGAGCAGACGAGCGATCGCCCGACGCAACGGACGCGCCCCATAACTGGGATTGTAGCCTTCGGTGACGACCTGAGCTTTGAAGCGATCGCTGACTTCGAGGTGGATGCCTTGATCGCTCAGACGGGTTGCCGCTTCCTGAATCAGCAGATCCGAGATTTGGGTCACCTCGTCGCGAGACAACTGACGGAAGACGATGGTTTCATCCAGACGATTGAGAAATTCTGGACGGAAGTGATTCTTTAACTCGTCGTTGACCAGTGTGCGAATGTGATTGTACTGAAGCGATTCGGACGAGCCGCTAGCAATCTCAAAGCCCAACCCTGAGCCACCTTTCTCAATCACCTTTGAGCCAAGGTTAGAAGTCATGATCAGCAGCGTATTTTTAAAGCTGACCGTCCGACCTTTAGCATCCGTCAGTCGCCCGTCTTCTAAGACTTGCAGCAGCATGTTGAAGACATCGGGGTGAGCCTTTTCGATTTCGTCCAGCAGGATGACTGTGTAAGGCTTGCGACGAACGGCTTCGGTAAGCTGACCGCCCTCGTCATAGCCAACAAACCCTGGAGGTGAGCCAATCAGCTTAGAAACGGTGTGGGACTCCATAAATTCCGACATATCCAGTCGGATCATCGCCTCTTCTGAACCGAAGACGGTAGCAGCTAAAGCTTTGGCGAGTTCAGTCTTACCGACTCCAGTCGGCCCAGAGAAGATAAAGCTGGCGATCGGGCGATCGGGATTCTGTAAGCCAACTCTGGCGCGTTTGATCGCTCTCGCAACGGCGGTGACGGCTTCATCTTGTCCGATAATTCGCTCGTGCAACGTATCTGCTAAATGCAGCAGCAGCACCGATTCCGATTCGGTCAACCGATTGACAGGAATGCTCGTCCAGGAAGAAACCACTTGCGCGATATCTTCTTCGGTGACGATCGGCGATTGAGCATTCACAGGAGCATCATCTCCGCGCAGGCTGGCTTCGAGTTCGAGTTCACGATCGCGCAGCGTCCCCGCTTTGTCAAAATCTTGAAGGGTAACGGCTGCCTGCTTAGACTTGGTGACCTCGCGCAGTTCTTTCTTGAGCGCTTTGGTTGCCGACTGATGAGTATGTCTCAACCGCACAAGCGACCCCGCTTCATCAATCAAATCGATCGCCTTGTCCGGTAGAAATCGATCTGTAATATACCGATCGGACAGTTTAGCCGCCGCCGCGATCGCCGCATTGCTGATGATCAATTGATGGTGCTGTTCGTAGCGATCGCGCAATCCATAGAGAATGTCGATCGTGTCTTCAACACTGGGCGCACCGACCTTCACAGGCTGAAATCGTCTTTCTAGGGCAGCATCGCTCTCGATTTGACGGTACTCATCCAGCGTGGTCGCCCCGATGCACTGGATCAAACCTCTCGCCAAAGCAGGTTTCATCAGATTTGCAGCATCCATACCGCCACCCACGCCACCCGCACCCACCAGGGTATGAATTTCGTCGATGAACAGAATAACGTTGCCTGACTGCTGCACCTCATCCATAACTTGTTTCAGGCGTTCTTCAAATTCGCCCCGAAACTTGGTGCCTGCCAGGAGACTGCCCATATCTAAACTGACAACCTGCTTGTTTTGCAGAATCTCAGGCACGTCTTGATTGTAAATTCGCAGGGCTAACCCTTCGGCGATCGCTGTCTTACCGACACCTGGTTCGCCCACCAAGACGGGATTGTTTTTGGTGCGACGACCGAGAATTTGAATCACGCGATCGATTTCAGTGTGCCGTCCGATAATTGGGTCGAGCTTGCCCTCGGCTGCTTTTTGGGTCAGATTGATCCCAAACTCATCCAAACCAGGGGTACGCTCAGAAGAATTTCGGATAGGACGTTCCTTCAAACCCCCTGCGGGAACGGAAGCCACTTCTCCGAGGGTCTGGATGATCATCAAGCGCACTTGAGCGAGATCAACGCCCAGGTTGGTCAACACTTTTGCACCCACGCCCTGATTGTCTTGGACTAGACTCAGCAGCAGATGTTCGGGGTGGACGTAGCGATGGTCAAGTTGACGCGCCTGTTCGAGGGCATGGTCAAAAAGCTGTCTTGTCTTTGGCGTAAAAGGCAGATCCGCTAGCGATGAACCGGTGCCCCGCCCGACAATTTTATCGACTTCTTGGCGAGCGGCTTGCAGGGTCACGCCCAACTCCGTCAAAACCGAGGTTGCGATCGTGTCTTTTTGTCGAAGTAAGCCCAACAGCACCGCTTCAGTGCCCACAGAATTTTGTCTGAGGCGACGAGCTTCTTCTTGGGCGTTGATGATGGCGGCGATCGCCTGTTCGGTGAAATATTCAAACATTGGGACTTTCTCCACTAAGCTTTGTCAGCTTCCACTCGGTTAACCGACGAGCGGGACGGGTGTTGGATGCACGTAAAGTTTCTTGTAGTATGTCTCCCTAATCTAACGATCCCCAAAGCTAACCCACTAGGGAGGAAAACCGTATAAGCCAGAGTCGTAACTGTAACCACAAAAGTAGGCACCAGATTTACGCTCTAAATGTTTAACTTCCTCGAATTTCTTAATATCTTTGTCCAGTGCAGAAACCCCGTCATTTCTGGCTTTAACTTTAGGGCAGGTGGGTCGATCGCTCCTTTTTACTTTGCCTGTAGCTAATTAAGTAAACATTCCCAAAGATGGTGTGTTTAAGGCGACGAACTCTCAATGAGTTTGGGCAATTCTTACCAACTAAACCGCCAAGAATTGAAGATAATAATTAACATTTCTATCCATTGAAAGAATGAACTTTGGGAGATATACTACCTCCAAAGATAGAGTTTTTGCTTAAAACGTTTGGCTCAAATCATGGCTCAAAACACTAAGCAAAACTTCTACAAAATCTCTGTTGGGGAATAGAACTATGAATATTATCGCTTGGGCTATTTTGGGAATTATTGCAGGTGCGATCGCTAAAGCCATCTATCCGGGCACTCAAGGCGGCGGACTTCTCAGCACTATGATCCTCGGCATCATCGGCGCATTTATTGGCGGCAGCGTTGTCACACTACTCACAACAGGGCAGATAGGGCTAACCGCCGCAGGGTTTAGTATTCCTGGAGTAATTGTGGCGGTGATTGGTGCCATAATTGCCATCTTCTTGTGGGGTCTGATCACCCGGAATGCCGCCTAAAACCAAACTGGGGAGCCGAGAGAGGACTTTCTAAGCTAGTTTTTTAAGCTGTGTGAAGTCAGTCTCCCGCGCTTCCCCACCTGAAGTTTTAACGTTATGGCAGTCTCTAACAGGCTGATCAAAGAACGTTTTTGAGCAACTCTATCGCCGTAAGGCTGCCCATGTTTTTGCGGTCGATGAGTTGGGATTTTGGGACAGTTTGGATGTGAAGGTTTGTCGATCGTTTGGGCGAAATCCTACCTGTTGTAAACCCTGCAAAACTTTGCCACGGACTTCTTCTGACTGACTATCTAAAACTGAGATGGCGGTCGATCGCTGTACTAAAAGCTCACCGAGAAAGCCACTTGCGAGTTCTCCTCCTGCCCCATCCGTCCCGCGATACAGATAGCGAATTAAAAGATCGATCGCGGCTCGATCGTCCTGCATTCCTCGCTGTCGTAGTTGTGTGAGATAGTCCGTGGTTCGACTAAATTCGCTGCCGCAAAATACCCGCGTCAAGTTTAGCGACACCCAGCCCTTGGTCGGGCGGCTAATTTCGAGCCAGCCGTTGTCACTGCTCACCACTGCCAAAGATTGTAGACGATCGAGTTTGCCGACAATATTGGCTTGAACGGTGGGACGCGATCGTACAGTGGTCGGCGGATTGGGGTCGTCTATTATGGTGACACTCGATCGCCTGCCTGATCAGTTTGGGCCGAGCGATCGCTAAAGGTTGTCTAGAGCAATCACATCCTTCAAGTAAAAACCAATCAGCCACAGATTCAACTACAGTTGAGGTGTATTCTAAGTTGCAGCCTAAAGCTCATTCAGACTTCGTTCTAGTTTAGAAAAATTAGCCCTTGACATTTAAGATTCGATTCCGAATTCTTCTCCTTGATGCCATTGGTTCGTTTGGTTAACCAATTGCGGGAGAAGTTGTCTATGTCTTTGATCGATAGCTCGGCAATTCCTAAAAACCGCTTGCTAGCAGCATTGCCCCTCAAAGATTACGAGCAGTTAATACCTTATCTAGAGGCCGTAGCGCTCCCAATTAGAACAGTCCTCTACCGAGAAGGGGAAATGATCGATTGGGTGTATTTTCCTTCTGATTCTATGGTATCTCTGGTAGTCATTATGGAAGATGGGGCTACTGCCGAAGTTGCGCTAGTTGGCAAAGAAGGCATGATTGGAGTCACTAGTTGTTTGGGTAACACGATCGCTCGAAATGAAGCAAATGTACAAATCGCAGATGGGGCGATGCGAATGTCAGCCCATCAGCTAAAAATCGAGTTCGATCGCGGTGGTGCGCTTCAACAATTACTGCTACGCTACACAGAATTAGCTTTTAGCCATGCGTCGCGCCTTGCTGCCTGCAATCGGTTGCACACGATCGAAGAACGGCTAGCTCGCTGGCTGCTGATGGTACAAGACTCGATGGAGATTGATCAATTTCCTTTGACGCAAGA
The DNA here is from genome assembly GCF_052939515.1 of Phormidesmis sp. 146-33. Classification (NCBI taxonomy): domain Bacteria; kingdom Bacillati; phylum Cyanobacteriota; class Cyanophyceae; order Leptolyngbyales; family Leptolyngbyaceae; genus Phormidesmis; species Phormidesmis sp. 146-33. The sequence goes on along the minus strand of NZ_JBJPHU010000075.1, from coordinate 19,124 downwards.
GATTATCTCTCAGATGCTAGGCGTTCGGCGCTCTGGAGTTACGCTGGTCATCGGAGTGTTGCAGAAAGCAGGGATCATTCAGAGCAGTCGGGGAATGGTTAGGATTTGCGATCGCCCCGCTCTAGAAGCTGTCGCTTGTGAATGTTATGGCGTGATGCGATTAGAGATTGATCAGTTGAGCAGTTTTAGACCAGGTTTTGAGCCTTTTCGCTCTAGCGAAAAGGCCACGATTAATTTGAGTTTTTTGATGTCGCTTTCAACAAATCGACGACCCCTTTGACCAAGGTTTCCAGATCAACAGGTTTAGTGAAATGCCCTTGAAAGCCTGCCAAAAATCCCTGGAGTCGATCTTCTTCGCGGGTACACGTCGTAACGGCGATCGCCAAAATGGGCGTTTCTCCTCGTTGAGCTTCTAGCAGCCTGACGCGACGAATTAGAGAGTAGCCGTCTTCTTCTGGAAGACAAATTTCACTGATCAAAATGTCAGGTCTAGACTGCTGAAGTGTCTCTAATCCGTCCTTAACTGAGGCAACCGTCACAACATCGGCACCATACGCTTGAAAAAAACAAGTAAGAAGCGCTCTGGTATCGAGATTGTCATCTACAATCAAAAACTGTAGCCCGACCAGCGGCAAAGCATCGGCGCAATTACTTGTGTTGTTTGTAGACTGACAATCCTCGCGCTCAAATCTCATTTCGCTACCCATCAGAAGTTTAGACCGAGGGTTAGAAACCTTCTGATAGAAAGGATAGAATTGTCAATCGCTCCCTTCTGTACGTTTTTGACGATCGCCCTTTACTGAATGGAAGCTCCTCATTTGTAGAGGATTTAGAGGCTATTTAGATTTGTGAGATGATGGTTGAATGGTCGTTCATCGCAACGAGGTATAGGCATTTTTATACTTTTCAACCATCATCTCAGACCTAGGAACCTATGGCGATCGCAGCGGTTTAGGGCTGTTGGGCTAGTTCCATCAAGCGGCGAATCCGTTCCTCTGTCGAGGGGTGAGTGCGAAAGAGACACTGCAAGCCTTTGGTCGAAAGAGGATTGACAATCAGCAACAGTGACATCGACGGATTGCCATTCATTGGGATCTGATGTCCCACTTCTTCTAATTTTTGTAAGGCACTCGCCAGCGCTAGAGGATTGTGAGTAATCTGGGCCGATCCCTGGTCAGCGGCATATTCACGAGTGCGAGAAATCGCCAACTGAATCACTGTCGCTGAGAGCGGCGCGAGAATGATCAAAAAGAGTAGCCCAAACGGATTTGTGGCGCGGCGATAGTCACGATGAACCGGCCCATACAGTGCGCCAAAGGTGAGAATTCGTCCCAAAAAGGTGATGGCTCCGAGCTTTTTTCACGCTTTGCGATCGCTGCCACTTCTCGCAACTTTTGAAAACTGAGCAACTTTTGCACAGTAGCAGCGGGCACCTTTTGAGCCAACAAACCCGCCTGCTCACCAAACGGCTCTCCCAATTCCATCGCGACGACTTGCCATTTACCTTGCTGTCGCCGCACCAAAAACTGCACGATCGCATCCCCGACAGCGCCCTCCACGATCGCGTAATCATTAGCCATTGTGATGTCATGCAATCTAAGTGCCTGTTCTGAAAGTGGCTTGCGATTGTAAGCATCCATGACCGTCTGTTTCACGATCGCTTCGTCTGGCGTGCTGTCTGGGGATCTGGGGGCAGCGGGTTTGGGGGTCGGTAGAGTGGCTGGGGTGGGAGCGCTACAGCTAAAAATTGCGATCGACCCTGTTAGTAATGCCAAGTAGATCGACTTCATAGACTTGTTGACTCAATCAATTTGGGTTTGTTAGCCCTACAGAATTGACTCCCAAAATTCCTGGAAAGGGAATGAACCTTCATTTTGCACAAAAGGTTTTGGTGTAGACAGCTAGGGGTGAAAGTAAAAGGCGGCTCCGATCGCCGCATAGGTCACGAGCAACATTGATCCTTCAAGCCAGTTAGATTTGCCGTCGCCGCTAATAGAGTTAGTGATGAGAACGGCGATCCCCACGGATAACAGTTCAAACGCATTAAATTCTAGATTCATCGGTTGCCCAATGACTCGGCCGACTAAGACCAAAACAGGCGCAACAAACATCGCAATCTGTAAGCTAGACCCCATCGCTACCGCAACAGAAAGATCCATTTTATTTTTGACTGCAAACGTCACGGCGGTAATGTACTCCACTGCTCCACCAAAAATCGGGATCAAAATTACGCCCGTAAATAGATCCGTTAAACCTAGCGTGACAACCGCTTTTTCTAGACTGGAAACCAGAATTTCGGACACAAAAACCAGGGCGATCGTACAGACCAACAACAGCGCTACTTGCCGCCACAAGGCCGATTTTGCGTGAGAGGGGTGTTCAGCTTCGAGTTCATTTTCAGTTGCTACACCTTGATAAAGATAGGTGTGAGTCTTCATCGAAAACAGCAGCATCAAGCCATAAAACACCAGCAATAAAATCGATAAAACGACCGAGAAATCGTTTAGCGTTGTGAATTCTAAACTCTTGGCTGTGGTGAGATGGATGGCCGTCGGAGTCAGCAAAACCACCACTGCTAAATTGAGCGAAGATGCATTGAGACGAGCCACTGCGGGCTGAAAATCTTGTTCCTTATATCGCAAGCCACCCAAGAAAGTTGCCAGGCCTAGCGCCAGAAGCAAGTTGGCGATCAGCGTGCCTGTAATGCTGGCTTTGACCACATCGACGAGACCGGCCCGCAGCGCGACGATCGCTACAATCAATTCTGTCGCGTTGCCAAACGTGGAGTTGAGCAAGCCTCCCAGCGTTGGGCCGACCACTTCAGCGATGCCTTCGGTCGATTCGGCAATCAGGGCCGCAAGGGGAATAATTGCAAATCCTGATGCCACAAAGACCAGGACGGGCGGAAGCTCCCAATGTTCGGCGGCGATCGCCAGTGGGATAAAGGTCAACATTCCCAGCAGCACAGTTTGTTTGGTCGTCAATTTCATAGATTCGCTCCTCGCCTGTGAGATTAGATGATTAAAAGAGTAGAAGGTCGAGCCAGTGAGGTGCGATCGACTTCCAACCTCAAGACCGCTCACCAGTCTAATTCTTATTTTTCTAGAGAACCCTGTTTTCCAGAAACCTCACTCTTTGATCCTTCCATTCAAAACTAAGCGACCATTAGCGGGACTTTGCACAGGAAAACAGTTTGAGTCTAACGTTCGATGTCTAACGTCCAATGTCTAACGTCCACAGCCATCCGAATGAAGCCTGTCAGCAAATCTCAACTTTTACCCTTTCAGCCCTTGATGACTTTACGATAAGCTTGCCTCTACACAAATCATGCAAAGGAGCTTACGGATTCATGTCTACTGTGATGGTGCAACTGTTGTTGATTGGGTTGGTCGCAGGAATTGCAGGCGGAATGTTTGGCATCGGTGGGGGCGCGATCATGGTTCCGGCGATGGTGCTGCTGTTGGGAATGGATCAAAAGTTTGCGACCGGAACGTCTCTCGCGGCTCAAATTTTACCGATCGGCATTCTCGGTGCAGGCGTATATTACCGCAACAACAATCTCAGCATTCGAGACGCGGTTTTGATCGCTGCGGGGCTGGTCGTTGGCAATCTTTTGGGTGCTTTATTCGCCAATCAGCCATTTATCAGCAGCGAGATGATGAAAAAGCTATATGGGCTGTTTTTGTTTGCGATCGGAGCACGTTACCTGTTCTATCGCTAAAGCATTCTCAGATTTCTGAATTTGCTGTTGATAGTCTTCTTCGGTGATTAAATCTTGGGGACTCTCGACTCGATCGACAAACATCAGCCCGTTGAAATGATCGAATTCGTGTTGAAAAATTCGCGCCACAAAATCGGTCATTTCCATTTTTTGCAGCTTGCCATTGCGATCGCAGTACTCAATCTCGATCGCTCGACATCTCGGCACCCACCCCCGAATTCCTGGAACACTCAAGCACCCTTCCCACCCTTTAATCGTTTCGCTGGAATGGGAGAGAATGCGCGGATTCAAAATAGCGGTTGGCTCCATCTCAGGCGCATCGGGATAGCGAGGATTGGGACGCGATGCAACAATCATTAACTGACAAGATTGGGCCACCTGCGGCGCAGCAATTCCTACCCCGTTTGCCTGTTTCACTGTCACTAACAAATCATCAATCAACGCCTGAATTTTTTCGTCTCTAACCTCTAAAATCGGCAGCGCCACCTGACGCAAAATTGGATTGCCTAACTCGATAATCGATCGCAGTTCACCCATCGGTTTTAGAAACGTGAATTAAATAAAATCGTTATCTACGGAATCTTCGAGTTTATTAACTTTACAGTCTTTAGAAAATGTTGATTCATTGCGAGACGAATGGTGAAGCCATTGGAAACATATCCGGCATTCACCATTCGTCAGCTTCTACTCGTTTTGTGCGGTCTGAGTTGGAAAGGCCCCCGGTTGAACGGCCAGATTCACGGCTCGCCCGCCTCGACTGACTTCGACTTGCAGCCTTCCACCGACCGAACTGGCTTCTACGGCTTGCTGCACCTGATCGGCCGTCGTGACTGGCTGCCCATTGACCTTCTTGATCACATCCCCTGGTCGAATTCCTGCCCTCGCCGCCGGAGAATTTCGCATTACACCAGAGATCAAAACGCCCCGATCGTCCTGCACGGTGATACCAGACTGGCGATCGCTGTTAATTTGCCGTCTGAGTTCGGGTGTCAGCGTTGTCATCTGAATGCCTAGGTAGGGATGATCAACTCGCCCTGTAGCAATCAACTTCTGAGAAATGCGTTGAGCCGTGTTGATCGGAATGGCAAACCCCAGCCCCTGGGCACCGCCACCAATAATGGCCGTATTCATGCCGATCACTTCACCGCGCTGGTTGAGCAACGGGCCACCCGAATTACCCGGATTGATCGCCGCATCGGTTTGAATGAAGCTCACCCGCTTGTCAGGCACTCGGACTTCTGCGCTCGTGCGACCCGTGGCGCTAATGATCCCCGCCGTCACCGTATTATCGAGTCCCAACGGATTGCCAATGGCGATCGCCCACTCTCCAGGCTTCAACGATTCAGAGTTACCCAGCGTCACCGTCGGCAGACTGCTCGCTTGAATCTTGACCACCGCCACATCCGTCACCGGGTCTTGCCCCAGCACCTTGCCCTGAAACTCTCGACCATCTTTGAGCTTGACCGAAACAGTATCTGCCCCATTGACCACATGAGAATTGGTTAAAATCACGCCGTTTGCGTTGATGATAAAGCCTGACCCCGTGCCTCGCTCAACCCGCGTTGCTGGCATATCAGGAATCTCGGAGCCAAAAAACTGTCTAAAAAACGGATCATTAAAGATCGGCGGTACTCGGTTTCTCACTGTGCGAGAAGCGTTGATCCGCACGACGGCCGGCCCAACTCGATCAACAGCCGCCGCAATAAAATTGGGATCGGTAGCAGACAAAATGGCCGAGCTTCGGCTCTGAGCAATCTGAGTATCGGCCGCTTGAGCAACCGCAGGCTGAGTTTGCAGAAAGTCAGGGGTAACCAAACGACTTCCGGCAAGAGCGGTTCCGGCTCCCACAAAGGGCAAAAGTACATAGAGAACAGACTGCTTCCAGGTCGATCGCCATGCAGCCAGACGAGTTTTAGAATCGTGGTTTGGCATATTCATCGCACTTCAGTTTTCCTTAATCGTAACCATTGGACGGTCATAAAATGACCTTCATGTAACAAGACAACCATCCGGAACTTAGCAGACCTCTCACTGTTTTCAAGAGATTTGAAGTCGGTCGATCGCACTCTAGACAAACCAGATGACCTTCCATTGCAATCTGCTTTGAGTTGCCCGTCAGGAGTCGTATCACAGAGCCATCAAATTTGGGATTAGCGCTTTTGTAGACGAGATTGCCGTCAGTTTGCTCCCTTGTTTTTGTAAGAGACGCTGTAAAAGAGAATGACTCCCTCACAGGGGTGCAAACTGTCATTTCAAGTTCATCTTTGAAACATGAAATTGACAAGCCTGGTTAGTACTTTATAAAAACAGGTGAATGAATGGTTAAGAGCGGTCTGATTGCTGAACTGTCCTCCCCCTAATTGCCCAGATACCAGCGAGTGCTGAGTTAGTGGCTTAGGTTAAAGTCTCTCAGAAGCAGTCTTTCCGCTCTTTTTTTATTTTAGCCCTTGCAGACAGGGCGCGCAGGCGGTCTCAAAGAACTTTTTTTAACTGAACAAAGCAGTCAATCTTTTTAGCATTGTAGAGTGCTGAGATTTTGGCAGGATGTCTGGAGCAAATTTGGGCAGCCTGCATGACTTCTTAGTCCTACTTCTTTGCCCTGATGCGTCGATCGCTTTAGACAGCCAAAATCAAACCGTTCTCTAGCCTCTTTGAGCGCGCGATTAGACGCAAAGTTCGGGCAGCATTTCAAGAGGATGTTTGAAAAGTGTTTTTTCTGACGTTACAGTTTTTCGATCCGCCCTAAATCTCCCTTAAAAAGATGTCAGTTCGATAAACTTTTTCGTTTCGTTGCCAGGGGATTCGCCCCCTAAATCCCCCATTCTGAGGGACTTTGAATCAGCATAATTTCTTTGAACTCTGGAACTTTCTCTGGGTCAAAGTCCCCCAATTTTGGGGGATTTAGGGGGCTGAAGCTGATCGCAACGAAGCGAGTCACTCTCATCGAACTGACGTTAAAAAGGTGGACTTTGAGGTCTTGTTCCCTTTTTTAAGGAGGGCTAGGGGGATCTCCTGACGATTTGATACTTTTCAAACATCCTCTGAGAAGAAGCGGGATCATCTTAATGTGAATTCGCTCAGGTTCTTTCGCGTCAATGTGTGAGACTTTTGCTTTCAACCGCCAACTCTGAGAGATTTTATGACAAGCGTTCCGGCTAAAGCTCTTCATTCACGAAGGAGTTAGAGAGACGTTCCTAAATTCGCGACTACAGCCAATCAATTTGTCGAATTTGCGTCCTTTTGGGCACACAGTTATCACCAAAAGCTTTGATCAGAAACGCTTAGGGTTGACTAAGTTAAGAGCGCGATCGCACGTTGTCAAAAACAGCCTGTCTCAACCAATTGCCCACCATTCATATTCAACAAACCAAAACATCGAGCTTACTAAATCTATCTCAAATCAAATCAGTTATCTTTAACAAATGTCTTGAGTGAATGTCTTAGAAACAATCGCCATTAAAAGGTGAAAAACCTACAACCTCAGTGTAATATAAACTAAACGGCTAACATTAAGTAAGACTTGCCTGCCATCGTCTGTTAGCATCCTCCAACAACCCAACTGCACTGTCATTATTTCAAACCCAAGTTGATGAGCAAAAAGAAAAAGATTGAGCCTCTTGTTGGTGAAGCACTCCTCAAGAAGGTTAAGGAACTCGAAAACCTCAACAAAGAAGAAAAAGCAAGAGAGTGCGGCTATTACACAGTGACCAAAAACGGTGTAGAGCGCGTCAACATGATGAAGTTTTTAAACGCGCTAATTGATGCAGAAGGCATTGAGCTTGACGGCAAGCAAAATACCAACGGGCGAGGTGGTCGCAGTGCCAGCTATCGGATTAGCGTCCAATCAAATGGCAATCTGTTAATCGGCGCAGCCTACACCAAACAAATGGAACTGCAACCTGGTGATGAGTTTGAGATTTCTCTGGGGCGCAAGCACATTCATCTACGCCAAGTTGAGCGACCCGAAGATGCCTTGCTGACTGAAGTGGAATAAACGCAACTAAAATTTGGCTGGCTGCTGCTCATCTTGCTGTTACTTATTGCTGTTACTTAGCGCGCGCTCAAAAACTGCTGGCTGAAGTAGAAAAATCGGATCGCTCGTCATCAATCAAAGACGGCTTCTCCGAAGTTTTCGATGCAGTTTGCTCAACCCACTTGACCAACCCAGGAGATCTCCTGAGCCACATCTTTTGTTTTTCTCAGAAATCCTTCTGTCTGTATTAAGGTAAGAGTACAGCACTGAATTTTTGTAAGCTCACCTCTGGCTGATTCAACTTTATGGAAAACATCGACTGGCTAAATGTAGCACCCGCCGGACTTGCGATCGCAATCTTTCTCGGCGGAATGCTGATGATGTTCACCGGGATTTGGACGGCTCGAAATAAGTGACTTTCACAAGCTATTGAATCTCAGGTAGGCGAGAAATCACCGATGTAGAAGTTGCTTGAGAAGTCTGAGGTAATTTATCCGCTTGGATTTTGATCGACAGGTAGGGCAACAGAACTGATCGCGTCAGAGCAAGGTTGTAAGCCAGATCAATATCTTCTCGCTCCAACATGCCAAGAATTTGATGGGGAGCCGCTCGATCCAGAACAGGGAGTTGGTGAATGCCACGGGCAGACATGCGATCGCGGGCTTCGGCAACTGGTTCGTCTTGATAAGCGTAGAGCAGTTCTTTGGTGCAGATTTCGCCAATTCTTTGAGATTGCAGCGACTGATCGAGGTCACAAACTTTGACTTGAGCGTGTTCCCAGCGAGTGATTGACCGATTGATGTCTTGCAGTGTCACGATTCCTAGCAGTTGGTCTTGGCTATCGACGACCAGGGCGCTGTGCAAATGATGTTCGGTGAGTGACCAGCCCGCTTCGACCAGGGGCAGCGACTCAGAAAGCAGGAGAAATGTCGTCTGCATGGCATCCTCCACAGCGATCGTGTTGAGAATTTGTTGAGCGCGATCGGCTTCTTGAGGAGACTCAATTTTTTTGAGATTTGTCCCGCGTTCTGGAGACTGATTCAATCGCTCCACTAGCCACACGCTCAAGCCCACCGCCGCCATCAGGGGCAACACGATCCGATAGTCACGAGTCATCTCAAACAGCAGCAAAATCGCCGTCAGTGGAGCATTGACACTCGCCGCCAAAACAGCCGCCATTCCCACCATCGCATAGGCAGGCGGAGCCGCAATACTCGCTGCAAACCAGGGCAAAGCAAACGGCAAAATCTTTCCGTAGGCGGCTCCCAACGTTGCGCCCAAAAACATAGCTGGGGCAAACACACCACCCACCAGACCACTGCCCAGACTAATCGCCGTTGCAAACAGTTTGACCACCAATAGCGCCACGAGCAATCTGAGAGAAAACTCCACATCTCGCAGCATGGCTTCAACGGTTTCATATCCCACCCCTAAAACCTGCGGTAGCTGGAGGGCGACCAGTCCCACAAAGAGTCCGCCCATGATGGGGTGAAGTTCTCTCGGAATCTGGTTAATCCAAGCGAATCCCGGAATCTTGCCGTTAAACCAGTTTTGTGACCACTGGAGCGACTTGGTGTAAGCGATCGATACCAGGCTGGCACACAGCCCCAATCCCAGGTAGAGCGGCAATTCTAAGGGACTGCGAACCTCATACACGGGCAGATTAAAGGCAGGTTGAGCGCCCAATCCAATCTGAGCCACGAGCGCCGAAACGACTGCTGACAAAAGAACTACACTCGCTGCCGAAGTTGCAAACGTGGTACCCAAAACGACTTCTAGCGCAAAAAATACCCCAGCGATCGGTGCATTAAATCCTGCGGCCAACCCCGCGGCGGCTCCGGCCCCCAACAGCAATCGCTGGCGTTCTTGAGACACTCGCAATGCCTGACCTAGAAGAATCCCTAAGTTTGCGCCAATCTCAACGCTCGGCCCTTCTGGCCCCAACGATGCCCCTGATCCCAGAGAAATCGCCGCCGCAACCATTTTAGTAACCGGACGCATCACCGAAATTTCTTGACCCGCCTGCACCGCAGCAATCAGCGAAGAAATGCCAGGGCCAAAGTCTTTAAAGCACCAGCGCATTAGCCCAATCAACACCCCGCCCAGAGTCGGAACGCAGGCCAACGTCCACGCGCCCAAGTGAGCGATCGTTCCCATCCCGTCTTCGAGCAGTAGATGATGCAGAATTTCGATCAGGTATCTGAAGGTCACAACTCCCATACCTGCGCTGCCCCCAATTACGACGGCCAAAATCAGGACGATCGTTTCGGGGGACGGCTGGAGGCGAAGTGTACCGGGTAAAGGAGGAGGAGAGGGTGCTTGCGGTTCGGACGACAAGCCTTTTGGCGAAGAAACAGAAGGCATCCCGGATATTTACGTCAGACAAAGTTAATTTTTATTTCTTACTCTCATTGTGAGTCATGAATTACAGCTAAGACAAGAAATTTGCGATCGGCGCTCTATCAAAAGCTAAACGCGATCGTGCCTCAACAATCAACAGATGTAGAGCGATCGTCCCAGACAAGCCAATGGGGCAGTACGATCGCACCGAGAAACCCTCAAAATAGCACTCCTGTTTAGACTGTTGGCGATCGACGTGAGGATCAGATTTCTGCACAAATAGCCCTGAGATTTGAGAAGATTTTCTATAAAATTTCTATAAAAAATCATGCGAAGGGCTTTCTGATCCATACTGGGTATAAAGCTAAACCTATTTAAGGCCACAGAAATTAGAAATCGAGAAAAACCTGGATAGACTCGCCTGAGAGAGGTTTGTGAGAAAAGTCGATCGTGAATTTTTCGCAATGCTCTATAAACTGAGCCAGAATATTGGTTAGTTTCTGATGGCAAGTGTGCCGCTGATCAGTTCTCTTAAAAAAATTGTCATTTTGTCACGTGACAACCAAAAGTGCCTGATGAATGCTGATACCTTCGATCGCCACTCTTCCCCCTGTCCAGTCTGCCATCAGATGGGCGGTTTGCAGTCCGTCAAAATGGTGAATGGTTTGTTGACCTGTCCTCACTGTCGGCAACGGCTTGTGGTCAGTATGAGCGGTCATTACGTTCGCGACCCGTTTTCACCCAAAAAACAAAAGGTGACCGAGAAGATGTTGCGCCGTCAAAGTCGCCCATTGGCAAGAATTTTGCGCGACTCTGGCGTTTCCAAACATTCTCAGCTTCTCGCTCTTTTGGGCAGTTTGATTTTATTGGGGTTCTCGATGGCTGTGGTCGGAGGCGTTGCCAGCCAAAAGATTTCTCTACAAGGCGTGTTAAACCAGATTGAGCGAATGGGTGAATCGCCTCAAACCTCGCCCGATCGCACTCCTTAAGCTGGCGATCGCATTCCAAAAAAGCATTTCAGATCCTTGACCTTCAAAGAGAAGTTGGGGGTCTGTCCGTCTGTTTTGGCCAAAGTTGTTCTTCTAAATTGAGAATGTAAATTTTTAGAAACAACATTATGAGCTAATACTCGGCTATTTGTAAATAAACGTAAGCAAATATCTCAGAGTTCTTATCAAATTGTGTCAGATACTCGCCAGAATGCTTTTCTGGTATGCGTTTTCTGGTAAAAACATACACGGGGATAACTTTACGTCTGCACCCGCTTGTGAGAGAAAACGACTTCAAGAAACTTCAAGAAGGTTGCTCTAAGCGCTGAGGAAACTTCGATTTCCTATCTGTATAGACTATCTCCGTCTGAATTTTAGACAGCAGCAACGGCTCGTCAAAAGTTCACTCCCTCGACTGACTAGAAGAAGAGAACACGCATCGCAAGGAGTCTCACTAGCATGTTCACCCACGTCAAGCCCACCATTAGACACATTGCACCCGACAACCTTCAGGGACGGTCTTTAGTAAAGGTGGTCTATGTCGTGCTAGAGCCGCAATATCAAAGCGCGCTCTCTGCTGCCATTCGATCGATTAACCAAAACCATCCCAATCTCGCGTATGAAATCAGCGGCTATCTGATTGAAGAACTGCGGGATGCTGAAAATTACGAAAACTTTAAGCGAGATGTCTCTGAAGCTAATATTTTCATTGCCTCGCTCATTTTCTTAGAAGACCTGGCTGATAAGGTCGTCGCAGCGGTCGAGCCTTATCGCGATCGCCTCGATGTGGCCGTCGTCTTCCCGTCGATGCCGCAGGTGATGCGGTTGAATAAGATGGGTAGCTTTTCGATGGCTCAGTTGGGTCAGTCAAAGAGCGCGATCGCCCAATTTATGAAAAAGCGCAAAGAAAAGCAAGGCGCTGGCTTTCAAGATGGCATGTTAAAGCTGCTGCAAACTCTGCCCAAAGTGCTGAAATATCTGCCGATGGACAAAGCGCAGGATGCTCGCAACTTTATGTTGAGCTTTCAATACTGGCTGGGTGGCTCACAGGAAAATCTGGAAAACTTCCTGCTGATGCTGACCGACAAGTATGTGATCAAAGACAAAGATGTGAAAGTGCTGGCGTATCAGGAGCCTGTCACCTATCCTGATCTGGGCATCTGGCATCCCCTCGCGCCTCAGATGTTTGAGGATGTTAAAGAATATTTGAACTGGTTTGATTCACGCAAAGACATTCCTGCTGACACCAAAGATCCGTTAGTGCCCTGTGTGGGATTGGTGCTGCAAAGAACGCACTTAGTCACGGGAGACGACGCTCACTATGTCGCAATGGTGCAGGAATTGGAGTGCATGGGCGCACGAGTCATTCCCGTTTTTGCGGGGGGATTAGACTTCTCGAAGCCTGTGGATGCGTTTTTCTACGATCCGATTTCCAAGAATGCGGTAGTGGATGTGGTGGTCTCGCTGACTGGATTTGCGCTAGTGGGCGGCCCGGCTCGTCAAGATCACCCCAAAGCGATCGAGTCCCTCAAGCGTCTCAACCGTCCTTATATGGTGGCGTTGCCGTTGGTCTTCCAAACGACGGAAGAATGGCAGGACAGTGACCTGGGATTGCACCCGATTCAAGTGGCGTTGCAGATTGCCTTACCTGAATTGGATGGTGGGATCGAACCGATTATCCTTTCTGGACGCGACGGCAATACCGGGAAAGCGATCGCCCTTCAAGATCGAGTGGAAGCGATCGCGCAACGAGCCATGAAGTGGGCCAGCCTCCGCCGCAAACCCAAACTTGAGAAGCGCATTGCCATCACGGTTTTCAGCTTTCCACCCGACAAAGGTAATGTGGGGACGGCGGCTTATTTAGATGTCTTTGGCTCCATTCACAAAGTTTTGGAAGCGCTACAAAACAATGGGTATGATGTTGCAGGCGTTCCGGATACGGCCGAAGCGCTGATGCTGGAAGTGTTGCACGATGCCAGAGCGCAATACAACAGTCCCGAATTGAACATTGCTTATCGGATGTCGGTGCCGGAATATGAGGAGCTAACGCCTTATTCTGAGAAGCTGCACGAATCCTGGGGCCCGCCTCCTGGACATTTGAACACAGATGGTCAAAATCTGCTGGTGTACGGCAAATCGTTTGGTAACGTGTTTATCGGAGTGCAGCCGACCTTTGGGTATGAAGGCGATCCGATGCGGTTGTTGTTCTCGCGATCGGCCAGTCCCCATCACGGGTTTGCCGCCTACTACACGTATTTAGAGAAGATCTGGAAGGCTGACGCGGTGTTGCACTTTGGCACCCACGGATCGCTAGAATTCATGCCTGGTAAGCAGATTGGGATGTCGGGTGACTGCTTCCCCGATAGCTTGATTGGCACCATTCCCAACCTCTATTATTACGCAGCAAACAATCCGTCTGAAGCGACGATCGCCAAGCGACGATCCTATGCCGAAACGATCAGTTACCTCACGCCTCCTGCTGAAAATGCTGGACTGTACAAGGGTTTGAAGGAACTGGGCGAACTGGTTGCGTCTTACCAATCGCTCAGAGATTCGGGTCGGGGGGTGCAGATTGTCGATACGATCGTTGACAAATGTCGGATTGTCAATCTCGATCGTGACATCGCTCTCCCCGATCACAGCGTCAGAGAGATGACGGTTGAGGAACAAGACAACATTGTGGGCAAGGTTTACATCAAACTGATGGAGATCGAATCGCGGCTATTGCCTTGTGGTTTACACGTAATTGGTAAGCCTCCGACGGCGGAAGAAGCGATCGCAACTTTAGTCAACATTGCCAGTTTGGATCGGGCCGAAGATGATGTCGTCAGCTTGACTCGGATCATTGCGAATAGCGTGGGCCGTGATATTGACGATATTTATCAAGGGAGCGATCGCGGCGTTCTCGAAGACGTTCAGCTTTTGCAAGACATTACGATGGCTGTTCGCGATGCAGTGGGCGCGATGGTGCAGGCTCAAATCGATGCAGATGGGCGCGTTTCTAAGGTGACGATGCTCAACTTCTTCAACATGGGCAAAAAGGAACCCTGGATCGAGTCGCTGCACAGTGCAGGCTACACCAAAGTCGATGTCGAACAAATCAAGCCGCTGTTTGAGTATCTGGAATTTTGCCTCAAGCAAGTCGTTGCAGACAATGAACTCGGCGCACTGCTAACCGGATTGGAAGGTGAATACATTATTCCTGGGCCGGGTGGCGATCCGATTCGCAATCCTGACGTGTTGCCGACGGGTAAGAACATTCACGCCCTTGATCCCCAATCGATTCCGACAGCGGCGGCGGTCAAGTCTGCCAAAATTGTCGTCGATCGCCTCTTAGCTCGTCAGTGTGCCGAAAATGAAGGCCGCTATCCTGAAACGATCGCCTGCGTTCTCTGGGGAACCGACAACATCAAAACCTACGGCGAATCGCTGGCGCAAATCTTCTGGATGGTTGGGGTGCGTCCGGTTCCCGATTCTCTGGGACGGATCAACAAAGTTGAGTTGATTTCGCTCGAAGAGTTGGGTCGTCCGCGCATTGATGTCGTCGTCAACTGTTCTGGAGTGTTCCGCGACTTGTTTATTAATCAGATGGCACTGCTCGATCGCGCCGTGAAAATGGCCGCCGAAGCGGATGAGCCAATGGAGATGAATTTCGTTCGCAAACACGCCACCAAGCAAGCTGAAGAGATGGGGATTAACCTGCGTCAGGCAGCCACCCGCGTCTTCTCAAATGCCTCTGGATCTTATTCGTCAAATGTGAACCTGGCGATCGAGAATAGCACCTGGGAAGGCGAAGCCGAACTTCAGGATATGTATTTGGCGCGCAAGTCGTTTGCGTTCTCGTCGGACAATCCGGGCGAAATGGGACAGGATCGCAAGATCTTTGAAGCGGCGCTCAAGACGGCGGAGGTTACCTTCCAAAATCTGGACTCTTCTGAGATTTCGCTGACCGACGTTTCGCACTACTATGACTCTGATCCGACGAAGGTAGTTTCTCGCCTGAGAGATGACGGCAAAGCGCCTGTTTCTTTCATCGCAGATACGACGACGGCCAATGCTCAAGTCCGTACGCTGTCTGAGACGGTGAGATTGGATGCGCGCACCAAGTTACTCAATCCCAAATGGTATGAGGGAATGCTGAGTCATGGCTATGAAGGCGTTCGTGAACTGTCAAAGCGATTAGTTAACACAATGGGTTGGTCAGCAACCGCAGGAGCCGTAGACAATTGGATCTATGAAGACGCGAATGATACGTTTATCAAAGATGCAGAAATGCAAAAGCGATTGCTAGATCTCAATCCAAACTCGTTCCGTAAAATGGTGACGACATTGCTAGAGGCAAACGGTCGAGGATACTGGGAAACCAGCGAAGAAAATCTCGACAAACTGCGTGAACTTTATCAAGAAGTTGAGGACAAGATCGAAGGCATCGAGTAGTCAATTTCTCTAACTTAAAGGAATAATGGGGGATGTGAACAATCATGTCCCTTTTTTTATGTCCCTTTTTTAAGCGAAATCATGTTGACGATCGCCACCTGGAATCTTCAGAAATTAACGCCCGCAGTTGGAGTAGAAAAGATTCAATTAAACAAAAGATTAAAGAAATCGATGCAGATATTTGGGTGTTTACAGAAGTCAGATACGGTGATAACTTGCCTCTAAATTGCCTACCTATAGCAATCCTAAATCACTCGTGAAATGCAGAATTGATCGTGCCCCCTAAATCCCCCAACTTTGGGGGACTTTGAGCAGAGAGACTTCCTAGATTCCAAGACCTATTCCCAAGTTTCAAAGTCCCCCAGAATAGGGGATTTAGGGGGCGAAGCGGACTGGAACAGAGCGACAAAAATCTGTTCATGACTCATTTAGGATTGCTACATGATTAGCAAATCGCCAAAATATCGACCACATTTGCATCAGTCAAAACATTGCCAAAAGTCATCAGATATCAGCCTGGGAAAGCTTCACAAACACGATTAAAATGAGCGATCATAATGATGTAGTGGCTAAAGTCTTGATCGAAGGCGAATGAAGCAATGGTAGAACTCAAAGCCAAAGTAGTCACAAATGCCTGGGTTCCTGCGTCGTGGGAGGAGTATCTTCAGACGATCGACGATCCCGCCCATGAAAAAGCAAAAGGCTACTATTACCAAGGAAACATGAGGGTTGAGATGGCAGCAGTTGGATGTGACCATGCGGATGACCACGCCGTCATTCTTTTTGCAGTCTTTTTGTTTGCGACTCTCAAAGGGATTGCATTTCGATCGCTCGATAACTGCTCCTTCCGTAAAGTAGGTGTGCAAGAATTTCAGCCTGATGTGTCTTACTACATCGGAGATCGCGCCAGACTGATTCCAAGAGGAACCAATATCGTAGATCTTGATTTGTATCCTGTTCCTGACCTCGTGATCGAAGTTTCTAAAACGTCACTTCTCGACGATCGCGGCAACAAACGCACTTTATACGAAGAACTAGGCATATCTGAATATTGGGTTGTGGATGTCGAAAAAGCAGAAATTTTGGCGTTTCAAATGATCGATCGCGGCAGCAAAAGAATTGATCAATCTCAAGTGCTACCAGGCTTAGAATTTACAGTTTTAGAAACCGCCCTTCGTCAAAGTCGAGAAACCGATCAATCGCAAGTGGGAGGGTGGCTGCTTACTCAGTTTCAAACCCATTAGAAGTAAGTTACAAACTTATTTTTCTAACAACTCTTTGCCTCGACGATAAATTTCTTGTGCGTAGTCTGTCCAGGCTCCCTGCCCCCAATATCGAAAACAACTGGTTTGCAACACAAGGTTATAGAGCAACGATCGACGGTAGCTATCTTGTTGTGTAATGTCGGACGATTCGCTATCAAATCTTTGATGAAATAACGCGCTCAACTGACTCATCGGAGTCAACACATTTTCGTAGCCTCTGACCCAACTCAAGTTATTTGTCCAGGAGGCTCCATCCATGTGAAAATTGGGCTGAGTTTGCGTCAGATCTGCGATCGCTCCCTCCACCAATTCAGTTGTGGCCGCTTCTGGATCGACTCGCTGCCAGATTAGATGTTGAGCGATCGCCTGACAAGTTGGATACGCTTGGTCATCACAGCCCGCCGCCTCGATCAGTTCCAAATATTCTGTCCCCGTCACGCCCACCACATCGGGATTGTTTGCTGCCTCGTGCCACGTCCGCATAAACGCACTAGGAAACTCATTCATCATCACGCCCCCATTTTCACCATCGCCAATCTGTGTGACGATCGAGGGAATGTTGACCCCGGCGATCGTTTGTCGAGACAGCGTTTTTGCCTCATAGTAAGGCTGCATTTGACCTACTAATTTGGTGTCTGAGCCTTGAGTTTTGATCAAAGCTGTGATGCTAACCGTTTCACCGTGGGAGTTGCGGGCGATCAGTCGATGGGGCAGATGACGATTTTCTAGCGGCTGTCCGGTCAGCGTTTCGACCGAATGTTCTTGCACCATCAGCCAGCGATAGCCACAGTCTTTGAGCGCCTGAATGAACGCAAATAACGTATCGGGATGATTGGGTAAATGCATTTCTGGAGGCGAAAATCCCTTCACTCGCGCCAGCGCTTCCCAGCCAAAAATCGCCGCAAAATGATGTTGCCACGCCTGAATGTGTAGCTTGATGTCAGGAATGGGTGTAGACGGCACGACCGCATGACCCCACATTGTCCCCAACCACTCGACATGAGGTTGGTAGGTGCGATCGCACGTCACCCGCTTCAAATTGTCCAGCACATCGCCTCGCCCCATCTGCCTCAATCCCCAAAGCAAATTGCCCGAATAGTCGAGCATCACCCGTGGATTGCAGCCTTGAGCCACCAACTCTGGAATAAAATCACCCATGCGCGAATAGCACCAGGCAAACGTCCCCGCATTGTGGTTGTCGCCAAGGTAGGGATGCTCAAACATCTGTTGGAGATTGCTGATCAACGCGCCATCTGTCCCAGCGGGAATCGTCGGCTGATGCATATGAAGCGCGATCGCAAATGTCGCCTTCACCGATTCGAGTTTGACCGTAGTGGTCGGCAAGAAAACAGCCGCATCGGATTGGGTGAGCGAGCGCACTTCCGATTCGTGACCTGAGAGGTTAGGAAGTCCGTCAATCAGTTCAATCAAGGGAGAGGGAAGCAAAGAAGCCATAGCAAGGAAGGTGAAAGGGACAAGAACCAATCAGCATCAGCAGGATTTCATTCAACCCCCAATTCTGATGCCACTTCAAACCTTAAACCTTAAAGCTCCACCCTCACCGCTTTTCTTTATCCCTCATCCCTTCAAAGGTGTTCGTTCAAAAAGCTCAAATCATCATCGTCTTCCCAGCAAGGCTCAGGAAATAGACGAATCAAGTAATGATTGACGTTTTGTTCTAACTCTAAGATGTCTTCTCGATCGAACAGCCCCGACAACTCGGCAATATCGCGATCGCGCAAAGGTGAGATAGGAGCAGCATGATCGTAAATTGGAGCGAGAGCCGCCTTGGGACGAGGAGAAGTCACCACATTGCGCCAAGGGTTGACTAGCGAGGCTTCAAAGCTGGATTTGCCATACGCTGACCGCAGGGTTTCGTCGCCAGACGATTTTAACGAGACATCTGCTTGAGCAGGTCGAATCGTTTGCCTGCCAGAAGAAGGGGCTAAAAAATCATCGGCTGAAGGTGAAGCAATCTCCTCACCAGACGAAAGGTTCAGCATCAGGTAACTCCGAAAAACTAGGGATTGACGACTGAAGGAGCTTGGTCAAAAAATCGGCTAACTTCAAAGCGTGGCTGTGCATCGTCACAACACGAATTGATCTAGCAGATTAATAGCCTTCACATTGCTTAATAATATGAAAAGCGCATCGCACAGTTAAATCAACCTTGAGGGAGAATGTTGTAGGAATGACCGATTGTGAAAGCAAGCGCCGCACCCGTAGAAGGTTGACCGTTGGCGTTATTCGGCGATTAGCTCAGTTTGCGGGGTGGGGTCAGCACAGGAGGCAGGAGCGATCAACCTAAACCAAACGTGAATTCGATGGAATTTTCTCGCTTCGTGATTCAGCACTTCTGCCCCCCAACCCCCCAATTTTGGGGGACTTTGAGACAATAT
>NZ_JBJPHU010000074.1:0-34444 GCF_052939515.1 Phormidesmis sp. 146-33 | reverse complement strand
GTATTGGTCAATACCCGTACTCACTTGATTCATCCCTTTGTTCAGCAACGCCGAAAAATTTTCTTGTTTTCACATCACGGGCGCTATCCTCGCGGCATAACGTGAAGCTCAACGGCTGTAGATTGACTCGAAACGGTAGACGAGAAATCTATCAACAGTCCGGCGACGGGTTGGGGAGCTAGTTCGCACTCCGCGAGAAACGCTTCGCGCCACATCACGAAAAACCCTGGCAACAACGCGATCGACGCACCCACTCACAACGAAGCAAACCAAACGCGAAACTCTCGAACCAACGAGTTGAACGAGAGAAACCTGCATCTTTGCGCTCACCGTGAGAGGCTGCCCAACGTTCCGATTGAGCAGCTGTAAATGATTTTTGTATCCTCACCCGGATCTAGAAACAGTCCGCTCCAATCGGGTTGTTATGCGTGGCTCGTCTCAACCGATCACTCCCCCACTTCGCCAGCCCAACTCTTGAAAGACGAAGAACTCGGCGATCGCGGACGTATTCAAATCCGATGCGACCCGTCACCTCCCAACCTCAACGGAGAATCTCTGCCAAAGTCCTCACCGATAAGTCCGCGCGATCGTGATCAATCACGTTGACTTTCGCGTTCACCAACTCGTTCTCAATACCGTTGATGTTCGGGTGAACGACAACCCTCAAAAACCGGGTTGAATGACCTTCGGGCTGGCGGCATAACGTTCCGCTTCACCCGCCGCGAACAACCTCTCGAACTCAACGAAAAGACTTGATACGGTCGGTGTGCAAGCGGATTGTTAGACATCTGACACCAACGGCAAACGGCGAATACGAATACGGCTCGGCTCAACTGTAATCGCTGATCCTTGCTCTAAATCCTCTCCACACTCAGAAATGACTGTCAGTAAAAGGGCTGTGAGTGCTTGGGCGCGTAACCTTTCAATCCGAATCCGAATGACTGAAGGGGTAGTTGCTACATCAAGCGCTAGCAGTGCATGAAAATCTGCATCAAGAGTAACAACGACACGCTCCTCGTCTCTAGCTCGCTGGATAATGTCTGCATCTTCAGTCTCAGACATCCCGATTTCACCCACATGAATCGTGTCGATGTCTGCATCCCGTAATAACGCTGCCGCAGAGAGTGGCAATCCCTGATCAAGCAACAGTTTCATAACGATTAGAAAGCTCAATGATGCGATCGTCCAAGTAAGAAGAGGCGAAAATTAGGGCTTGCCGGATATCTTCGTCCTCCAGTTCTGGAAACTCTTGATGTAATTCTGCTCGATCAGGATAAGTTGCCAGTAGCTCAATCACCCGACGAACCGTAAGGCGAAGGTTGCGGATGCAGGGTTGCCCATTCATCCGGTTTGGATTGCTCGTAATACGATCGAGTTTCATTAGAGTCATTTCAACGTTTCACTCTCATCTTAACCTTCATTAAGAATAAGAGATTCTTTCAATGCAAGCCCAACACGTCCATTCTCCATCATCGTATAATGCGTTACTCATGTCGCCTTTGAGTCCACAACTACAGCAATTCTCAGTTTGAAACACCCGTACTAAAAACTGGGTTTCCAGATGCAGATCGCTAACGAGAGAATGCGGTTTCAGGTACCTGAATTCTTAAAAAAAGCGAGTTCCTGTGAGAATTGTTCTCATACTGAGAATTGCTGCCACAACTAGAGCAAGTCAGCAAAATCGGTCGTGAAGCTTCTTTCTTCTGCTTAAGGTAAGAAGTGGGAGGATGACGAACTGTGGGAGGAACTACAAACTTGCCACAATTTGAACACCACTGACCGCCATTGTGTTCAATTGTTTGTGTAGTTTGGCACTTGGGACATAGGTTGGACATAATAGCTCACTTATCTCTGTATAGCCATATAGCAGAGTTACCATTTCTGCAAGATGTCTAACGACCAAGCTCACCGGACGCAGACCGCTTCTCGAACGCAACCAACAAACTTCATCGTTCCGGTGCAGCGACTTGTTAGGTGGCGAGTTTACGTTACCAACTCATCACCAGCGGCAATCCAGATCGAAAATCTACCTGCTGTCCCTGCACTTCTCCATCAAACCCAAGCTCTACACAGTAGTCTACTCCTACCCGTAACCTGATCTGATTGGTATTAACCACTGCTTGAAGTTCGGGTGACAAATGATTCGCAGCAGGACTGACCAACTCTACACGAGTAATTTCGCGTAAACCAATACCATGATCGAGAGGTTGTGACTTCTCAACAGGATATCGATCTGGACGTTGACCAAATGGAGTCTGGAACAGCCACGGCTCAGTCAACACATCACTATTCTTTCCCACCTCAATACTCATTGTTTTAGGCAAATAAGGTGGGTGATATGCCCAACTGGAAAATGCAACTGTGTCACCAGAACCTATGACCGGACGAAGGCAAATCCCAAATGGACAGGCACCATCGTTCCGATGCGTCCATCGCTCCCATAGCCGAGTGGGACGAATTAGCTCAGACTGCGCCTCTTCTGGATCGTGAACCCATAATAACTCCAACATTGCGTTATGAAAAAAGAAACGGCGATTGGTTGTGCCCTGTCCAAGATGCGTATTAGAGCTTCCCTCCACCAAACCGAATGATACTAGACGCTCAGCTTCGTAAGCGCCAATGTCAGTCCAGATAAAGAGATGATCTAATTCAAATGCCATAGCTTCAAAGCCATTTGAGAATGGGCTTACTCAACTCCTTAAGTTTAATGAATCCAACAGATAAGTTCTAAGCACCGACAACACCAATGATTCAAGCCACCTAACTTATGTTTAGACTGATCTGATCTATCTAACCTCCCTGATTTGGGTGATTAGGCTGAAAATTGTCTGGCTAACCCTCCCAAAGGACGATTAGGCTGAAAAACTTTCGGATAAGCTAATCGACTTTCAACTTGCACAAGCTAACTCTGCAACCCTTTTACAATGAAGAAGCGGGCTATCAATCTAAATGTCGATCAGCTTAACTCCTCAAATCTGTGGTTAGGGCAGACAAAGTTCTGCATAACACCCTGAATCGGGAATTTAGGCAGAACTACGCTTGCCCCAGAATACTATCTCTGGGATCGGAAAATAATCCTATTGCTTCAAGAAGTCTTTATATTCACTGCCCAGTAACTCGCTAAAGGATTGAATCCGTCAATGGTGCGACTCTCTGGGTGCCCTACTGCTGAAGTCGCTACCCAAAAACCTGCTCAACTCAGTTCGCGAGGTCTTGATATCGTTAGAGGCAGGAGCAGCACCTCTGCAAATGTTAAGTTTTTAGGATTCAAAAAAAGCGAAATCTCTTGTAGGATACATCGCAGTGATGGAGTTGTGCCCCGAAGAACTGATCGGCAAATCAGCCTTCGAGGTCTTCCATCCCAAGTTAAGACTACTAACTCAGGAGGCGTTCCTGATTGTACACCGTCAGCTTTGCTGTGGGGTTCTGAAAGGTTGGAATCAGACCCCAAGCGATTTGAGAAGCATCGCTCCCCAGTTCTCTTTGCACTAATCCAGGGAGAACAAATCAATATGGGAGTTAGGCTAATTTTTCCTGGCTCGGTAGCGTTCACGGTTGAGTTGCATCTCTCGACAGGTCGGCGTTATCGAGTCCAGATCACTTTGGATTTGCAAGAGCGGTTTTTGATCGTGGCTTCTGGAATTCTTCCTGACATTGAAGATTGCATTGACGAGTTTGTGTCTCAATTGAGCGAAATTGTCTCTAATCAACTCGCCTATCTCAAGTGGGATGGCTGTAGTGATTTGATGACTGAATATCAGTTGATTCGTGTTTTGCCTATTTATCGATTGCAGAGATCGTTCACCCGATTTGACATTGTGATGGATGATCCAGCGCTGATTCATGTGGAGGAGTTGAGCAACAAAATCACGATTCAACTTTAGAAAGTGGCGCGTTGTTAAAGGACGAAACCCGGCGTTGCTGATTGAAGGGGTGAATCTGTGAGGCGTGTCAATCTTTTCGCCTCCTAAATCCCCTATTCTGGGGGACTTTGAACCGTGGGTTTCCCTCCGTCATTGGGGGCAATTCATCTTGTGATTCAGCAATGCCCGAAACCCAGTTCTATTGAGAAATGCCTCACGCATGACTAACATTGCTTTTGTCGTGACTAACATTGCTTTTGTCGTGACCAACATTGCTTTTGTCATGACCAACATTGCTTTTGTCGTGGCAAACATTGCTTTTGTCATGACTAACATTGCTTTCGCGATCGCATTTTCTACGATCTACAGGCGTTCCTGAATGATGGTATGAACTGCCTTCCCTAGCCCCCCAAGTTTGAAGGGAACTGGAGTTCTCAAAGTCCCCCAGAATGGGGGATTTAGGGGGCGAGAGGATTCAGCTTCGACAGACCGATTCATAGTCTGATTCAGCAACGCCCATTTCCTATCATCTACAAGATCTCGATCGTCCCCCGTTGGCCGTCAATTCTAACCTGTTGACCGTCGTGGAAGATTTGGGTGGCGTTGTGAATGTCCATGACGGCGGGAATTCGGTATTCACGAGCGACGATCGCGCCATGTGAGAGCCGTCCGCCCACTTCTGAGATCAATCCGCCAGCCCTTGCCAGCAAAGGGGCCCAGCCCGAATCGGTGTAGGGGACAACCAGAATTGTATTGGCATCAATTTCAATTCCTGTTGAAAGCGACCCCTCGCGGGTATCTCGAAGAGATCGCAACACTTTAATTCGTCCTTCGACTTGTCCTGGACTTGCCCCAATGCCTTGTAGTTGCTGAGACGACGACCAGTTTTGTAATGTGGGAGTAGGCGGATCTTCGCCATAGACGATCGCCGGGATTTGGGTAAGTTGACTATCTTGAGCGAAGCGCGATCGACGTTGAGCAATTAGACCCGGCAGACGATTCAACATTTCTGCATTTGACTGAGCGACTTGCCGAACTTCGGCCCACTCCAAAAAGAAGATGTCTCCCACTTCGGTCAGCAAGTTTGACTTGATCCAAAGATCTTCTAGCGACACAAAACAACTTCGCAACTCTGCTAACAGCCGACTATAAACTTCGGTGACTTGCCCTTTGAGATCAAACCGTCGCTGGACACTCGACTTGCCTCGCTGTGGAGTAGATGGCGGCAACGGATCTCGACAAAATTGGGCAAACAGCGATCGAATGCTTTGCGGATCTTCTTTCCAAGTGGGCACTGCAATATCGGTTCCGACTTCGCTTAGATAGCCGTAGCGATCTAACACTTGCTCAAACTGATCTAGCACTTGTCGTCCTTCATTAGTTTTGGCTAGTTCGTTTAATACATTTTGACGATCGTTCAGGAGAGGTTGGGCAGCGATCGCAATTTTCTGAAATTCGCGCAGGGCTGACACTTCTGGCGTGTTGCCTTGATCAATTTGATCATCGGAAACTTTGAACATTCCTTTGCGAACGGCTGCACTCAGCGGAGCCAAAATACTGTAATAAGTGGCAATTTTTAACAAGTCTAAAATCAAATCAATTCGAGTCAGCAGTTCGACAACAGATAAGTGATTGGGTGGTCGCGTTTGAAGAAAGGGCGAAAAGTGGCGGCGATCGTCTCGTTCAAAATCTCGTTCTAGCCGCAGTTCTTGACGCACTAATTTCAGCAGTCCAGGCACATTTTTTAGCGTCGATGCCAATGGAGGTTTGCTAAATTTTGCGCCTCTGGTGAGAAACTCCAAACTTTCGGGGGGCAGTCCCATGCGGAGGAAAATTTGCCCCAGTAGTGAAGCATTGAAGTAAGCCTGAGAATAGTGCAGCGTGGCGGTTTCGGTGAAGTCCAGTCCGGTTGCTCGTTTGCCCAGAACGATCGTAAAAATCTGCCCCCACACGCCACAGGTCAACGGCCGATTGATCGACCAGGTAAGCGGCCGAATCACTCCCGGAATCACCTCAGCCGCAATTTTGCGCGTCCAGATCGGCACCAATGTTGTAATCGATCGCGCTTGCAGCAACCACAAAGTTTCCCCGTCAAACGTCCATTCAATATCCTGGGGCACTCCTTGAAACTGAGTTTCTAAACGTCTGGCTAACCATGCGACTTGCTGAATGAGTTGGGATGGAACGTCGCCTGATCCTTCCACTTCTAACGAGCGATCGTTTGGTAAAATCCAACTCTCTGGCACCTCCTGGACTCGAACGCGATAACTTTCTGGAGTCACCTGCCCCGAAACCACGCGAACCGCATCACCGGGAAGGGCTTCGATCGCCACTTCATCCCCTTGTCGAGTCACCGGATCACGACTAAACGCCACGCCCGAATACACGCCGCGAATCTGTTTCTGAATCAAGACGACCATCGAAGCGTCTGGAGTGCCACGATCGCGCCGATACTGCACAGCCGCCGCCTGATCATAAGAAGCCAAACACTGAGCGATCGCAGGCAACAAATCCTCACGGCGAGTGATATTCAGAATCGTCTCATACTGTCCCGCTGCCGACGCGACTTCGGAATCCTCACCAATTGCAGAGGATCGGACGACCAAAGGCTTCTCTTGTGACGGCTCAAGCAACTCGATCAACGGCTGCGGATCGTCTCCCGGAAACAACACCCACCCATCCGGCACCGGATAGCCCAACCGCTTGAGGTGAGAAAGCGTCGCCGCCTTAGAGCCAGCCTTTTCAGATTGCAGCGTTTGATTGAGAGAAACGATCGCTCGATCGCCGCGAAAGAATTGAAACATCGATTGAGAGTCCTTTTGTGCCGTTTCAGCTTTGAGATCCAGGTCATCGGGAATTTGGGTGTAAATCCAGCCCATCAGACCGCCCAGCGCGATCGTCATCACAATCAACGCCGATTCTTGAGGATGCAACAGGGCGGTGATCACGGGAAACAAAATCAGAATTGCCACCCGTCCCTGCCTTTTTTCTCGCAGAATGGTGAATCCGATACCGCCAATGATAAAGACCAGGAGAGCGGCGATCGGATCATGCGCCACATATCCCCATACGACATTCGTGGTTCCTGCACCTTTGCCAATCCAGAAGCGGCCGACGACTAAAGCAATTAGTGAGACAATTTCCCATTCAGCATCCCCTGGGAAGAACGTTCGCGCTAACAAAACGGCCGCAATTCCCTTAAACGCTTCTGACAAGACAGCCAGAATTCCTGCCACTCGCCCACCATGATAAAAAGCGGCTGAAACGCTGACATTTCCCGTTCCCAACGCTTTGAGTTTCTTTTGAGTGAGAACGTAAGTCACCCAACTAATGAGTGGCAACCCTCCCAACAGCGGACAGACAATCAATATCAGCAGAGAACCCCAAACTTGCATCATGATAGCGATCTCAAGATCTTTCTTCTTGAAGTCTACGATCGTGCATCCCCAAATGCTGCAACTTGAGAATTCTTTTGGTTTTCAACACGACTCATTCTGAGGAAACTTGCGACACTTCCCAGAGAGGGTAGAAAATCAGGATTCGTGCTGGCTCGCATTCTCAGCAAACACAAGGACAGTGAACCAATGGATCGATTGAATTTCAAAGTATTTCGGCAGTTTTGGACGATCGCGAAATCCTATTGGTCGAGTGATGAAAAATGGCAGGCGAGAGGATTGTTGCTGGGAGTCGTGCTGTTTTTGCTGGCTTATACAGGGTTAAGCGTCGTTCTCAACAACAAGCGGGGCGTTCTCATCTCAGCATTGTCAGCTAAAGATGAATCTAGATTTTGGGAAACGGTAATCATCTTTGTGGCTGTGCTGGTGATTTATGCGCCGCTGCTGGCAGGGTATCGGTATCTGCGCGATCGTCTCAGTTTGAATTGGCGACGTTGGCTCACCGATCGCTTTGTTACGAGCTACTTTAGCGATCGCGCCTATTATCTGTTAAACAGTTCAGAACTCAAAATTGACAACCCCGATCAGCGCATTGCCGAAGACGTTCGCAGCTTTACCCAAGAATCGTTGGCCTTTTTGCTGGTGCTGGTCGAGTCTGTGCTATCGGTGATTGCCTTTAGCGGCGTGCTGTGGGGCATTTCTAAACCGCTGGTGGTTTTTTTGGTGCTGTATGCCGTCGTAGGGACGCTGGTAACGACCGTTGTGTTTGGCAAACCGTTGGTGCGATTGAACTTTGAGCAACTTAAAAAAGAAGCCGACTTTCGATTTAGTCTGGTGCGAATTCGAGAAAATGCCGAAGCGATCGCCTTTTACCGGGGCGAAGACCGCGAATCTCAACAAGTCAAACAGCGCTTTTTAGAAGTCTTTGAAAACGTCAAGCGGCTGCTGATCTGGGAATTAAATCTAAACGTATTAACCAACGCCTACGAATTCATTCCCTTCATTTTGCCTGCTCTAGTCGTAGCTCCCGCAATCTTTTCGGGCGACATGGAAGTCGGCAAAGTCACCGAAGCTCAAGGCGCATTCATTCGCGTCTTTTTCTCTTTGAATGTCGTTGTGGCAAGGTTTCAAGCGCTGACGACTTTTGGAGCGGGCATCGATCGCCTCTACACATTCGCCGAATTCTTAGAGCAAAAAGCAGCCAAAACAGACAAACCAACCATTCAAACGGTGGAAGCCGATCGCTTAGAAATCGCTCATCTCACCCTACAAACCCCCAACTATCAGCGCACCTTGATCGAAGACTTATCGGTGACGGTGCCAACCGGACAAGGGCTTTTGGTGATGGGTGCCAGTGGTTGTGGAAAGAGTTCACTGTTGCGATCGCTGGCGGGATTGTGGGATTCAGGACAAGGAACGATCGTGCGTCCGAGTGCCGATCACATTCTCTTTTTGCCGCAGCGTCCTTATATGGTGTTGGGCAGCTTGCGCGATCAGCTTCTCTATCCCAATCTGACGCTAGAAGTCGAGGAACCGCAGCTAAAACAGGTCTTACAGTTGGTGAATTTGGCGGATTTGGACGATCGTTTTGGGGGCTTTGAGGCAGAGCGAGATTGGTCAGATGTGCTGTCACTCGGCGAACAACAGCGCCTCACCTTTGCCCGTCTGCTCCTCCAAAAACCGGACTACGCCATTCTAGACGAAGCGACTAGCGCACTAGATCCGGGCAACGAAGAAAAGCTTTATCAACATCTGCAAGCGATCGGTCTAACTTTTCTGAGCGTGGGGCATCGGGAAACCTTAATTAACTATCACCCACTCGTTCTCAAACTGTCTCAGGAAAAGACTTGGGAATTGGTGGAGAAGGTGTGAGGTTTTGGGTTTTAGGTTTGGGTTTTTGGGTTTGGAATTTCAGGTTTTGGGTTTGGAATTTCAGGTTTTGGGTCTGGGATTCCAGGTTTTGGGTCTGGGATTCCAGGTTTTGGGTTTGGGATTTCAGGTTTTGGGCTTGGGATTTCAGGTTTTGGGTTTGGGATTTCAGGTTTTGAGCTTGGGATTTCAGGTTTTGGGCTTGGAATTTTAGGTTTTGGGTTTAACGTGAATTCGATGAAATCTTTCGCTGCGGTTGTTAATCCAGGCAGCCCCCTAAATCCCCCACGAGTGAGGGACTTTGAACCCAAGATCTTGTCTGAAAGTCCCCCAATTTTGGGGGGTTGGGGGGCAGAAGCGCTGAAGAACGAAGCAAAAAAACTTCATCGAATTCACGTTGGGTTTAGATTTTGGGTGAAAGGTGAGTGGGTTGAGGACGAGTCAAAACTTAACCTGAGAGGGATTCCACCTTTCTTTTGGAAAACGGTATGATTAGATACAGAAGGAAAAACGTTCATCCCCCTTCACAACAAAGTACGGGGACGGAAGTAAGGATCATTCCTGAAGGAACGCGCTTCTCTTCCCCCTCACAACAAGCTACTTCTTGGAGAAGCGATGAAACTCATTTACCGTGGCAATTCCTACGAATACAACGCCGATCGCACCCAATCTGCCCAATCCTTTCGGGCACCTTACACCGTGATGTATCGTGGCGTGACAATGCAGATTGATCCCCAAGCACAAATGCCTGCTCGATCGGAGTCCTACGACCTGAGCTATCGGGGCACTCGTTATCGGCTCGATCGTGACAACCGGGGGCGAGTGAACCTGACCACTCTACCTGCAAACCGAAAACCAACGCAGATTTTTTCACCTCAGCGTGAAGCGGGCAGACTGCATCACACCAATCTGTTAAACAATCTGCAACGTCGATTGCAAGCTGCTCAAGCACAAGGCGATCAAACACTCATTGATCTACTAGAAGCAGAGCGTCGGCAAATCACTTCACTCTAAAGCTGATTCGAGCCAGTTCTATCAGACACAACTTTTAGCCTGGCGGTTCAAATCACAGCAACTAGAACAAAATCTGCCATCGCCGACTAATAAAACTTTGGATGAGTTTAGTCAGCGAAGGTAGATTTCGTTGTTTTCAGGCTTTGTTGCATGATTGGAAAAACGGTCAGGGTCGCCTTGAGTTGTGCGAGTATCAAGCTTCAACTTTGTAGCTGTCGGGTTTAGCGATTTGAATCATGCGGTTGAGCGCCGCGGATTTGATGAACCATCAGAGTAAACGCATTTAGTTTCCAGAGAATATTTGAAACTCCGAGTTCTCGTTGAAGGCGTAGATTTTGACCAGATGCTTATTCTCAATAAGAATAGGCTCTTGACAACAGACTAAGCAAAATTGCTTTCAGCGATAGTAGAATATCAGGCAGCGATAGTAGAATATCAGGACTTTCAGCCTTTGGTTATTCTATCTAGACTAGATGCGTTTGCCCTGATGAAAGGACTATTTTAGTTGACGTGAATTTGATGCAGGATATGATGCCACGACTGTTCCAGCGCGTAAGGGCAGAGGGCGCAGGACTACACTTGCAGTCACAAGTCTATATCACTAGCAGAATTAGCTCATACTGGAAAGAGAGCGTCGAAATTTCTGCAAATTTATGACTCAGTTTCACACCATCCGCGTTTATAACCGCCAAAAAGATACGTACCACACGCTGACTGTGCCGGACGATCGCTACATTCTTCATAGCGCCGAACATCAAGGCGTAGAGCTACCTTTCTCCTGTCGAAACGGAGCCTGTACCACTTGTGCGGTGCGCGTTCTATCTGGGGAACTCTATCAGCCAGAAGCGATCGGGCTTTCGGTCGATCTGCAAAAAAAAGGCTATGCCCTGCTGTGTGTTAGCTATGCACGATCGGATCTCGAAGTCGAAACCCAGGACGAAGACGAAGTGTATGAGCTTCAGTTTGGTCGCTACTTTGGTAAAGGCAGGGTCAGAGTCGGACTGCCACTAGATGAAGAGTAAATCACAATGACAGTCCGCTTCCGTCAAATTTCTCAAAAATTAGGGTTGCTCTTGCTGTGCTTTTTGCTGGGTTGCCAGAGGGCAGAGATGCCCCAGGGTGCGATCGTTCCCGTTGAGTACGTCACTCCGCAGCAAGAACTCGAAGTTGGCGGAATTGCCGGACAGCCAGCCATTACAGAACGAGTAAGACTGGCGGGAATTGTCATTCCAGCTCAAAACCGCAAACCCTGGGGAGAAGCAGCCCAAACTCAACTGGCGCAGTTGATCCATCAGTCTGTACGGTTAGACTCAGAAGAATCTGCCAGGGACGATCGCGGGCAACGATCGGTCTACGTCTGGTCAAAGGACACGCTGATCAACGAAAAGCTAGTCGCTGAAGGCTATGCTCTGGCAGCTTCCCCCGTCTCAAAGTCACGCTATCAACGTCGCCTCAGTCGCGCCCAAGACCGTGCCAGAATTCTGGGATTGGGGATCTGGAATCCTCAAAATCCAATGAGAAACGAGTGAGAACCAAGCCGTGAAGAGGGGATTTGAGACGCTGAACTTAAGACAGAGCAGAGCTAGTTTGAGATAAGTGAGATCTTGCACCATTCTCAACAAGGCTTGCCAAACGCATCAAAATCTGAAAGCAAGGGCGTAGAAATAAAAATGAGACAGTTATGGAAACCATCGTTAAACACGCCCAATCGCTAGTGTATGGTCTCCTTTGCTGGATGCCTAGTGCCTATCAAAAAGCAAGCCTGAATGCCTTGTTTGGATTATTTCTCGAAGCGCTGGGTCATCCCCTACCTCAGTCTACCCAAGTGAAATCTGCGAGTTCGTTGAGTCGCTTTTTGAACCATTACGCAGGGTCTACGCGCAGTGTGATTCGAGCCACTCAACAAGCCATTTTTGCACAACTGGCACAGCATCGCCCTCGCCGAGATGCGCCGTTGCGAGTGCTGATTGACCTGACGACCTTGGAGAAATGCGGTAAGTTTTTACACAAGATAGCAGAAGTCTCAAACAGCTTTATCGTCACAGCAAACGGGGACAACAGGTCTCTGTTGAAGGCATTTCCTTTGCGCTGACCGTTTCTTGGTTCTGGCTCAAACAAGCCAATGGCAAACGAGAACTCAGATTCATCGTGTCCCACTACTCTGGCGTTTGTCTCGTGCGCTTGAGGCACCAAGTTGGGCAATTGAAAGCTTCTTCAAACCCACCAAACATCGGTTTGGACTCCATTGCTTTGGACAATCCACCAAACGTGGGGTCTATCGCTGGCTGGTGCTGTCTCTGATTGCTGATCTCCTCCCCCATTGGATGGTTCAAGCGGCTTCACTGCCACAACTCGATTGGAAGATAGCTTGTGATCTTGCGTTGTCGGGTCTGTTTGCTTCAGTCTTGTGGTTTCGATTGCTGCGCCAGCTTCAATACTCAGTTGTTCTCGCTGCACAGTATGGATTTGAGATCATACTAAAAGCATTGCCAAATCTAGCTTATCGACAATGGTGCAAGATTTAAGTACCTCCTTCTGCTGGCAATCGGACTTCAACCGCAAATGCTCCAACACGCCGTAGACCAAGACGATGCCGCACTCGCAAGCGATAGAAACAATCAGCCGGGCGAATCTTCGTCCAATTCAAAGGAGAAGGATTGTGTACGTTTTCACGAAAAATGGCGCGGCTTTCAAATTCGTGGCGCGATACCGCGAAGCGCAAAGCCCTTTCAAGGCAAAGGTTTTATCATTTTTGCTACCTTAAAACTCGTTAAGACTTACTAGATTTCACTATCAAATTCGTGGCGCGAAACTTTTATTTCATGGCGGTAAATTCCTTGGCTACTGCAATTTAAGTCCCAAAGGGTTTTCAAGTTCATGGCGCGGATTTTTGATCGCTCAAACTTTTGCTGCATCAGGCTTTCAGGCTTAACAAGACGGAAAATCTTAGCTGACGACGGTAAGCCATTTTCAAGCAGAAATTTATGCTCTTAAGTGTCTTCAAGTTCATGGCGCGAATCTTATTTCTCCGAAACCTAATCACATAGAGGCTTTCAGCTTAGATAACTTCCATGCCGAGAGATACATTACAACTAGGGAGGCGATCGCCTCCTCAACGATCCCTCTTAAAAGGATTAGTAACCCAGTACAATCGGACGTTGCTTGGGTATCTGCCTCTACACACCTATGCGGATCAACGAGTCGTGTTCGTTGCATACCGCTGGAGTGAGCGGATGGGCGGGTGCGCGGTGCGAAGCAGTTCCTTCCTCGGAGTAATCGCCTGTCTTAGGTTGAATACGATCTCACCTCGTCCGACACCATCTGTCGCTCCACAAGCTACCAATGGACTTCCCAAATTAGGGCTTGATGGGTTTGTTCGCTGGAAATCTCCCGCAATCGTTCCTTCAGTTCGGATTCCAGCCAGTACTGCGGTACCACCAAGAACCTGGCGCTGGATCACGCCCTTTCCTACTCGAATGGTGGAACCTGCACATGAGGTTAATGTGGTGACTGCGTGCGAGAAGTGCAATTCCAGCAAGGGCGCGCAGCGAAGCTGATCCCTTCAGGTGCGCCTCCTCCAAACCGGAATGGTGCTGAAGCCTCAATCTAAAGCAACAATTATCCAGCAATCGCCTTTGCCGAGCAGTTTTGGCAAGAACTGCAACCTGTTGGTACCCGATCTCACCCGAAAAGGAGGCAAGACCAATGTTGAAGCTGAACTACACCTACATTGGGCTGTACGTGAAGTGGATCATGACCAACTTCAAACTGTTGGTTGCCCAGAAAATTCTTCTAGCGCGATGCGATTAGGGCGAACACTGTTGAACCCGGTTATGCATCCCTTTTGCTGCCCGTGGGTACTCCCCAACTGGAAGGGCTAGAAATAGCAATAAATTGAGATTCATAGAACAACAATCTGCCTCGATAGCAGTTGTGGAGTTGACTTCGGGGAAATTTGTATCAGTGTTGTCAAATTGGTGGCGCGATTTTTTTTAATCTGGTAGAATACTGATAATTTTTCAAGGAATGCTATTAAGCTGAGCCGTGTTGTATAGCTATGAGCGATACTCCCCTTACTGACCCCTCTGAATACCCCCATGATGCTGAACTACTAGATGGAAGTAGCTTTAGCACAGATATTGACGAGTTTGTGAGGCATCTCGTAGCTCAGGGTATTGGTGGAGCTAATAAGAATGATTTGAAACCCTGGATTATTCGGTGGGTAGTTGTTTCTCCTGATCGCTCTACTTATGAAGACAGAAAATGGGAAGCAATCCGGTACTTAGGAACTTGTGAACGAACCTTCCAACGGTGGGTTAAGAATCTCTCCGAGGGCAAAGGGTTTCCGAAGAAACATTCTAAGGGTCAGCACAGACCCACCGAACACTGGAAGTCTACCGTTATTAAAATCTGGGAGGAAGGAAATAAAGATGGTCAGACCAAAACTATTCAGTCTGTGTTAGATGACCTGAATGGCGAAGCATTTCACAATCAAGAAGGAAAAGAAATTGTTTCATACTCAACTGTATACCGCATTTTGCAGCCCTTAATTCAGCAAAAAGAGATTGCCGGAGGAGCACGCAGTTTAGGTCAGGGCGATCGCCGTATCGTCAGTACACACGTTGGCAAGGCACATCAGGCAAAATGGAGCTTAGAAAAAGCTGTGTCAGTGTTATCAAATTGGTGGCGCGAAAGATTTTAATCTGGTAGAGTATAGATATTCCCTTACGGAACTCTGTTGGGCTGAACTGTGTTTTGTAGCCATGAGCGATAATCCTTTACCCGAACCCGCTGAATGCCCCGATGATGCTGTGCTATTGGATGAAAGTAGCTTTAGCTCAGACATTGACGAGTTTGTGAGACATCTTGTAGCTCAGGGTACCTGTGAAGCTAGTAAAGATGATTTGCAACCTTGGATTATCCAGTGGGTTGCTGATTCGCCCGATCGCTCTACTTATAGAAACAGGAAGTGGGAAGCCATTCGGTACTTAGGAACTCCTGAACGGACTTTTCAGCGGTGGGTGAAGAATTTCTGTGAGGGAAAAGAACTTCCAAAGAAACAGTCCAGAGGTAAGAACCAACTGACTGAGTACTGGAAACCAGAAATTATTAGAATTTGGGAAGAAGGAAATAAGGACGGTCAGATTAAAACTATTCAGGCTGTGTTGGATGACCTGGATGGCAAAGCATTTCACAACCAAGAAGGGAAAGAGGTTGTTTCGTATTCAACCGTGTACCGCATCTTGAAACCCTTAATCGCGCAAAAAGAACTTGCTGAAGGAGCACGCAGTTCAGGTCAGGGCGATCGCTGTATCGTCAATACACGTGACGGTAAGGCACTTCAGGCAAGGTGGAGCAACGAGATTATTCAGATTGACTCCACACTAATTGATTTATTTAGTGAATATGAAGACGACAAAGAGGTTTTAGGCTATCGAATCATTAAGGGAAAGGAGCAGGAAGTACCACCTCTGCCAGGGGTTCTTCGCCTTTGGTTAACCCTTGCAAAAGACGTAAAGTCTACTTGTGTTCTTGGCTTTCTGTTAAATGCAAAGCATCCAACCTCGGATGATATTGCCTTGCTGATTCTTCGCGTTATTCGCCCTAAAAACTACCCACCTGACTATGAGTTGCAGAATGTAGCGATTCCTTACGGGCGATTCAAGCATCTGCATACTGATGGCGGAAAGTACCTTAACTGCGATTATCTGCATCAAATTGGGAAGGAAGTAGGTTTTACCTGCCATCTCAGGATGAAAACTGAAGATGGAGGAGATATTGAGGCTATGTTTAACATTCTCAGGTATTTGCTCTGCGAATGCCCTGGATATACAAACTCGAATACGCAGAAGAGACCCAAAGGTGCGGAAGAAAGGGCATGTTTAAAGCCGAAAGATGCCGATAAAATTCTAGCCTGGTTCTTCTACGAAATTCACAACTATAGAATTTGCCGTAAGCACAGAACAATGACTCGATATGAGCGATGGATTGACAAGCTACCTAACACACAGCCTCCCATCGAAGTTCCTGAAGAAAAGTTAACTAGCTGCATGACAAGAGCAATCCGTCGTAAAGTTCAGAAACAAGGGATTGTCTCATTTGAAACCCGCCTGTACCAGGGAGAATCTTTAAAGGAGCACGTAGGGCAAGATGTTTTACTAAGGCTGGATCCCGACCACATTCTACATATGTCTGCTTTCAGCTTAGAGGATGATAAGCAGGGGCAGTCTCTGGGCAAGGTAGAAATGTTGAATATAGAGGAATTAAACGAGTACATTGAAGAGCTAAACTTGGAAATTCCTGAGGTTAGTCTAGAAAAGAATAACCTTTCTCTGGATGAGCTACTTGAAATCAACGATGCAATTAACGTGAAGTCTAACCAAGCTGAAGCATCCGGTAAGCCTATCAGACTTGGAAGTAGAAGAAAAATTAAAAAGCGTGTACAGAAAAGAACTGAACAGAAAAGTGACGAACGTCGTAGACGCAGGCGCAATCAAAATAACGAATTACGCAATGATGCTAAGCAGTCAACGAAATCTGCTGATGAGTCAACCCAACCCAGCGATAATTCCCAAAATACGAACAAGCCTAACCTAGATAAAGTAGTAGATTTTCAGCAACAAAGGCGCAAGCGGAGCATTGAAGCTTTTGATGAGTTATTGAAGTCAGATAGCTCCGAACAGCAAATAAAGGTAACCATACCTAGATGGAATGATCGATCCCACTGACTTGTAACTATGAAAAGACTATGATGTCACAGACTGCCGCTACTAAATTCTTAGTACAGCCCTCTTCAGGCTCACAAAGTTTTGAGAAAGTTATTCGAGACCTGATCAATCGCCGTTTCTTTGTTGAAACGGAACAATATACAGATCTTAGTGATTGGTTGGATAAGCGGCGCAAGTATAAATCCTGTGGAATAATTTCCGGTTCAAGAGGTGCGGGAAAGAGTAGAGCTGCAAAAGAATATGATGCAATAGTGACTGGGCGGCGAGGGTCCATGCGTCGTATCAAACCCCTCCATAGTCTTTATATTAAAGCTTTTAGCTCTTGGGGCACTAGAGATCTCTGCCGACAGTCCTTGAATTTCTTCAATCACGGGGCTAAAAAAGGAAACCCGATGGATATTAGGCTACGAACATGGGAAACATTTGAAGATTTTGGATTGGAACTGCTGCTTGTCGATAACGGTCATCTTCTGAGTGAGAAGATACTCCTTGACCTGGTTGAGTGCTACGACGAATTCAAAATTGCAACTGTTTTGATCGGTCCAGACAAAGATTTAGAGAATCGGCTTGAGTCATTGGGGCTGCGTAAGAAATTCAATTCCCATCACAAATTTCCGTCTCTTTCACCAAAGCAGGTTGTAGAGGTCTTGAAAGCGTTTAAGAGTGATTTTTTGAGCTTACCAGAGGGTGTGAAATTGTTTGATGGTGAGGTTGTCCATGCAATTTGTCAGGCATCTGGTGGTAATCCATCCAAGTTGGAGCAACCAGGCTGTGACTTCAACACTATCTCAGAAATCCTAGTTTTATCAATCGCTCAATCATCGAACGATGAAATTTTGTTGGATAAGCGAGTTCTTAAAGAGGTTTTATATGGTTTTGGTGTGAATGTTGAATTAACAGTTGAGGAGCCAAATGATACTGGAACAGGAATTAGCGGATGACCAACCTTGGTTTAAATACGTCGAGCCGAAGGATGGAGAAAGCATTGCCAGTTTCCTATATCGGTTTCGGCAAGCGAAAGGGAATCGAATTTCTTCTGCTAGACAGCTAGGAGAGATTCTTGAAGTGGGTACGGTAATTAACCGTTGGGAAGACCTTTTGTTTGGTGGAAGAAAGCCTAAGCAGAAACAGGTGGAAGCACTCAGCAAAGCTACGGGGGTTGAGGTGGATAGACTATGGCAAATGTTCCCACCTAAAGGTGAGCAATCGCAGCCTAACACCATCCGCATCTGCGCCGCCTGTTGTTTGGAGGACTCCTACCACCGCATTGCCTGGCAGCTCCACTCAACAGCAGGATGCGATCGCCACAGACTGCGCTTACTTCCCAGATGCTGGGCTTGTGAAAAGGACTTTTCAGTTGAGGCTTTATTAAAGGAACTGAGGTGTGTTCACTGTGGAATGTCCCTCAAAAGCATGGTGAAGAAGCAAAAGCCGTATTAGAGGTTTTAAAACAGCAACATGAGGTCCAGAGCTTAGATTGAATCAATATGTTTGAGCCAGCTAACAAGCTGTTCGACATTTTCTTCAAGTGGATGTTCACTATCCATTACTAAATCGGCTATATTTGCTAGCGCAGACTTTACCTGTTGTTCGGTAGAGTCCTGTTCCAAATGTTGATACTTCTCTAAATCGACCGTTCCTCTTTCAAGCAATCGATTCGTTCGAGTAGTCTCATCAACAGTGACCAAAACTAGGAATAGCTGCATTGGCGCAACAATCTGCTTCAGGTTATCAAGCACTTCTATGTGACGTATGCCATCAATAACAATGGGCTGTCCGAGTTGCCAGTCTGCCTGGGCTAGAACTGCCCGACAGAAGCCTTCTATATCCCTTTGAAGTAAATCTGCTCCGATCGCCTGTAAAACCTCTCGCGAGTTTGCAAGTCCTCGACTTTGAGCAACCGACCGAACATAATCACCAAAACTGACGCGCTTCCACTGGAGTGTCTTGGCAACTTCTTGAGAGAGAGTAGATTTGCCACTGGCAATGCTACCCGAAAAAGCAATTACGGCTGGCTTCATAGGCTATAGCTCAAGTTTTAGATGCTGATCGCTAGGTTGCAAAATGACCCATCCCCGGCGATCGCGTTTAGCAAATGGAATTGGCTCAATCACTTTAACGGATTGAATTCTCATGAGGGTTGCATAGCAGGCAGCCTGCCGCTGCTGCCAAAACTCTGGATCCTGAGCGCAGAGGGCTTGGGTAAAGTCGCGTTGAATTGTTTCCCAGGATTCTGGGTCAAGTTGGTAGAACCAGCAATGCGTTACCTGGCAAATTCCAACAATGGGACCACAAGATTGCTTTAGGAGGAGTACATCCCCTTTCTCAACCTGGTTGTACGGCGCAAATCGGCGGGTAGCAAATCGAGATTCTATCGTTTTTTTGCCCTCTAGAATGAACTGGAGATACGGCTCTACAAAAACCCCTAGATGTAATGCGAATGGGAAAGAAGCCTGCTCAGACAGAGGGGAGAGATAATTTTCCCAAAATAAATCTCCCTTCACAGCTGACTTCAGCTCATTAACTAGCGGCAAGAGTGAGGTTCGTATCGTTCCAGTAGTCATTAAAGAGTAAGTTCTCCTTTTGTTCCAGGCTGATCAGAGACAGAATTTGATTGGTTACTTCAGCAATCAGGACTCCTTCGTTTGGATCCAGCGATCGCTTCAAAAATGCTTCTACTACAGCATGAGGTTGGTCTCCGGTTGAAATTGCCTGCAAAACATGCCAAAGTATATCGCGCCCGTGGCACATGAAGACCCGGTTCCCGGATGTCCAGACGTCAGCTAACTGTCGTCGAGAATCCCGACGACTCACCGAGGTGAGTACATTACCTGGCAGGATTGGTACTAACTTTGGATTTTCAAATTCTGAGCTAGTCCAAGGGCGAACTCGAATCCGCACACCGAGCAAACTAACTTCAGACCAGGTAGCCTCTTGTTGCGCCACGCTAGGACGGGGAACCTGGGTGCTGCTTACCCGTTGAAAAATTGCTAAATCTCCCCGTCTCCAGTCATGTTCGAGCGCAGGAAGCCCTGCAACTCTAAAAGCATTGCGCTCGAACACAGGAGTAAGATAAGAGAGTGACAAGTGCTCTCGATGAACGAGCTTAAGCCCAAGCCGTTTTGCCCATGCCAACGTTTCCTTCCACTCCTGGTTAATCCCAGGTCTAGTGCCAACGGGTGGGAGACTTACAAAAATATGCCCACCTAATTGACAGATTTGGCAAGCAGCCCATAAAAACGACTGAATGTGTTCGAAGTACCAGGGCGGATCCATAACGACTGCAGCCCCTGATAATCTTGGGACAGCACCATTCAAGAGGTCAGATCGCATAACTTGAGATCGGGAGGTCAGTGAGGTTAGATGATTTGTCATAGTCTTGTTTGCCTCAAGCAAAATCATCCGTCGTTGCCAAGACAGTGCAAGACCACCTCGAAATAAGCTAGGAGTTCCAAGTAGTACTATGGTATCATTTGGATTCGTCAATGTCTCACAAGATTTCAACAAGTGATCCACCGATTCATCAGTAAAACGCCAGTCAAAGTCAAGTGGATGTGGCAGGGGCAATCCAAGCTGGTAGTGAGAATAGGGAATCCTTGTTGAGGTCTGACTTGTTGAAGTGTTCAATTTTTCCCAAATATCTTGAGGCACGGCTGAATTAGAACTTAGTCTTCGCAACGTGTGAGCGACGATGATTGGATCAACACTGGGTAATGCCTTGACCAACTGATTGAACGTGCCTACTCCAGATGCGAGCGCATGCAAAATCCATCGTTCAACAAACTGTTCAAACACTTGTGATTCGATTTCAGTAATTGTCATAGAAGTTGCTTTGTGTGTAAGGAAATATCTGTGATTGATTGTGATCGCTCGATACTGGGGTATCGATTTTCCAATTCTGTTTTCCAAGCTTCAATCGCGAGGTATTGGTTCCTTAATGCAGCTTGAGTACCATCATTGAGCCGTCCTTCAACTGGGGTAAACGTTTGAATTTCCAGCGGAACCGTTCGGAGTGGAAGATTGTGGTCTATTGCCTGGAGTCGATCGACAAAACGAGCTATATCTGCAACAATTTCTGAAGCTGCTGGTGTTGTGAATGTTGCATAAGCGTAGATGTCAATTCCTAACTCCAGCAATCGCTTCATTAATTGAAACTGCCGATTAAAGAGATCAGGTTCAGCACAAGTATTAAATGCAAAAGACTCAGAATTAAATCCTTTAAAGCAGCAGACACGACCATACTTGGGATAAGTCGCGATAAGTTCAAGATCTGCGTCTGATAAAAACTGCCAGAAGTAGTCGTTGCTCAAGTTGTCGTCTGACCAAAGGTAAACTTGGTGCTCTAAACCTCGCTCTTTCAGCTCCGCCATCATCCAAGGAACCCACTCTGGAACCAAGTCAGGTTGTCCTCCTGTTAAATCAATCATTGAAGGAGGGACAGGTTGATCTAAATAAAGATCAATCAATTGAGATGGACTCATCCACTCAGAATATTTACGATTTGCAGACAGCAATTCAAATGGAACGAAGCAGTACCAACATCGCCAATTACAAGCTGCACTTTGAAACACTTGCGCTCGAATCATGTTGGTTGCTTGTAGACCCAGTGCTCTACAAGCTGGATCGATCGGTAATGGGTTGCAAGGCCAGTCATTGTTGCTCGATCGCCTAAAGTGGCGAATACGACCAAAACCCTTGCAATTAGGAGGCTCTGTAAGGTCATTTTCTTGTTGTGTATTGTGGAAATTTGTAATCAGCAACCGCTTATTGTACAAATCCACAGATGCTTCTCGATAACGTGCAGATAAAGCCTCAGTGTCAATTACCATTGCAGCTTTCACTCCGTCTGTTCTTGACTTTTAGTATTTGATTTGCCAGCCCGACGAATGGGTGAGACTTTCTCTCCCGTTTCAGTTAGTAGCGGAAATCGTTCACTGATAAATCTCATTCCCAATCTGGATAAATACGATATTTCGGGTTCTGTCAGCGATCGATCTCGAGGAATGCCATACCAATACTCCATACATTTGCGGCAACAAGAAGCAGTGGCGTGCTGAGCAAAGTGAACTGCATTGACTTTGGCTGAATCCTCAGCAGGCGTTTGACGCCCATCAAAATCATTGGCAGGTGGACTCATAGAGTTGCGAATCCGCTTTTCTACTGCCGTCTCCATTCCTTTTACACCCTTACGGCGGGCATAATTCTCAACCGACTGAGGCATCTCGTTTGTCCAGTAATGTTGGCGAATGAGTTCATTCTTCAAGGCAGCAATCGTATAGTCTAGGTCTTCGGGATCAAGCTTGTGTAACCGCTCCCACTCAAAGGGAGCAGCCTCATCACAGGATCGACATTGTCCTACTGTATTTGCTGCCTTTTGTTTAGGCGTAGGTCTATACGAGTGATGCCCATTTTTGCAGTCTGAGCTAGTACATTTTAGTTTGAGTGGTTTTAACTCCTCCTCAACATTCCAATCATCCGACATTACGTTTAACCTCCATAACTTCAAAATTCCTGCTGAGGCAAGTTATCCGACAAAGCTCTTATCAAGAGTGTTTTATCCACATCATTCAAAACTTCAAAATTGATCTTCTCTAGGAGCACGTCACGAGCAATCTGCCACGGCTCAATATCTTCCGTTTGTAGATTGGTTGCAGCCCCCCACCAATTTTCACCTTGAAGTGATAGCCGATAAGCCATGTGGTCTGCTAAAGCCCCAACCAAAACTTTCTCCCTTGTAGCAACTTTAAAGACGACATTTTTGAGTCGCTCAATACTACCTTTTGCTTCGTCGGTACACATCTCAACCAGTTCCTTTTGGCGACCGTTGAGTAGAATATATTCGCCAAATCTTGTAGCCGTCTTTTCTTCAGGTGAGTCTTGCCGTTCCTGTGCAATATCCCCTTCTTCAACCACAGTTCGCTCAGTTCGCTCTGGTTCTTGAGCAGCATGCCAAAGTTCATGGAGAAGATCGAGCAGCCAGCGAGCCGAGGATCTAGTGCGCTGCTTCAGAACGATGACGTTTCGTCCATTGACGCGCCAGAATGCACCATGAAATGCTCCAGCATCCCTCAGTGGAAGAACAGGTATACCCAAACTCCAGACATAACGTAAAGCATTTGAAAACGTTAGTTCACCATACGTTGAGCAGATGGCTTCACGAACTTGTTTTGGATCGGTTGGGATTGGCTTCGCTGGTAAATCTGCTGTAGCTTCTAGTACAAGCAATGCTAGGAAATGAGCATAAACTGTGTACGCACTTAATCTTTTCTGATTTGCTTTTGCATTAACTTTGAAGTGAACAGCTCCAAGGGGAGTTAAATCAAGCTGAAGCGGTCTAGAGCTAAATAGATCAGCTAGTGACCATCCAAATACTCGCCTTAAAGCGAGTGCGGCACGAAGCACTAAGGCATTGGTAGAGACTTCACCTTCATCCTGTGAAGTTTCAGCACTCAAAGTAGGGAAGAAACGGTTGAGAATAAGATCGCGATCAATTCCAGCTTGGCTTAATCGGTTCAATAAATCAGCCGGTGAGATTCTAGGTAACAAAACTTCTTCGCGTACCTGAACACCAATCGCACGACTGACTTCTACTAAACGTGCAAAGCTGGCAGAAGCATACGCTGTATCCTCATAACGTTGGACTTGCTGTTCCTTCATCCCTAATCGCTCAGCTAGGTCTTTCTGAGTCAACCCAGCAGCAATCCGAGCTTTGATTAGAGCGAATGGTAATGCTTCAAGCGAATCTAATTCGAGTACCGCCTGTTGTCCATCCTTCAATGCCTCATACTCTTCGACTTCAACGCGTAGTTCCGCAAGCTGAGATTTTAGCGAATCCCTTTCAGCTTTCCGCAGGATGGGATGGACAGACTGATCCTGCTGAGATGAAGCTGGCAGTTGAGCGAGAGCATTTGAGAACTTTTCAATTTGAGCTTTAGTAATGCGGTATTGCCGCTCATTCTTAATCATGACCATATCTCCCACAGGTTTAGGGCAACAATGCCTTTAGGGTTTCCCGTTGCCTTATCAGTTTGAAAAAACTCTAAAAATGTTTTTCCGCTCACTCCTTCAGGGATCTGTGCTGGAAAAAATTCACCGAGATATTTCACCTTCTGAGCAACTCGACCATTGTTCAGTAACAGCGGATCGAGTAAAGCGGGGTTGACTCCCGTAATATCCCAGCAAATATCAAAGTCATTGGGATGTTCCTTTGCCGTTACAAAACTGCCATCGACGTAGACTAACTGACAACCAGCTTCCCGCAATCCTAATAGAGCCACTTTCATTCCTGAGAGCAGGTTATGTCGATGTGGAGTGTGCCCAAAACGACGAGCAAACTCCTGCCACGAAGCTGTGGTGTGGATTCCAGGCGGTAATAATCCATCTTGGTTAAAGGGCGGAATCATAAACTCATCATAACACAACAAAAAAGTTGTCTTGCTGTTTTCCTGTGCTATAGTGCTAACACAACGATTTTGTTTTGTCAAACGTGCGCCCTTAAATACTGCGAATTTGGGAGTTTGAAGATCAGGGCTGGTATTGAGGCGCAACGCTTATCAGCAGCCATATGAGGAGATGAGTGAGATGGGAAAAAGCTGGCTACCGTTTGCAAGCTACAATCTTTGGTCACTTTTTGCTCCGGCAGTCGGGCAGGAGCATTGGCACTGTGACATGAAGCGGGGGCATGCCAAAGTTCGGAAGCGAGAACCGGATGTTGCGGCAATCTTGGCACAAGACACTGTTCCGCAAACTATTGGTCTCTTAGCACAGCAGGGGATTTATGAATTTCACTTGAACCCTCAACGACTTAAGGATACGGATGGAGTCGCACAGGTTTTCGAGATTCTGAAACTTGCTCAGCAAGCTGATGAGGTGCAGGAACGGCTAAACCAAATTTTGTCCCAGTATTATGAGAAACCCATTCTTCTTAAAAAGCGAATTTTTAGCTTGAGCCGAGGCGATGAAGGTTTCCCAGAACCCATCAAGCTCTATTACGAGAACACAACCTTCAACCTCTTCGCTGCGATTGACTGTATCTTGCTTGAACCGGATGGCACGTTACACATTCTAGATTTGAAGACGGGGCATTCTGATTTTGATGAACGGCAGGCGTTTGTTTATCTGCTAGCTGCAAACTACCTGTTCCCTCGCCAACGAGCGATCGCCTCGTTCTATAACCTTGAACTCTGTAAGTGGTCAGAACCAATTACGGCAACCGCGAGTCAACTAAATGCTGTTCGGATAGAGCTAGCGCGCTTGGCTCAACGGCATGAGGCGGAAAAGAAGCAGTACCACAAGAACCCTGCGGAGTTTGATCGAATTTTCCCACCCAATCCCGGCTTTCGCTGCCAATATTGCCAGTTCAACTCAGTTTGTCAATTTGCTGTTCAGGAGATCTCTGCATGACCGCTATTACCACTGCTCCCTCACAAGAACTGGTCTTCCTCAGTGAAGTGTTTCCACTATCGATCGCTCAGCCTAATCTTGCTAGCTTTACGATAGCGCCTGAGATTGATCAAGAAACTGGGAATCGCTTGAGTTTCCATCTCTCACGAAAACTAGAACAGGCTGTAGCCATCTGGCACGAGTATCGGCTGTGGGTGCTCACTCCAATGCAACGATTACCCTTGAATCTATCTCAGTGCCAGACAGCCCTCGCAGCACTTCAGCGAGATGTTCCAGATTTGTGCGATCAATCCCTCCGGCTTCAACAAAACAGTGCAGCGATCGCCTCAGCGTCTCTTTTATCCAAACTCGCGTTTCAGGTCTTGCGAACCAAGCAACCCTTCAGGCCAAT
Organism: Phormidesmis sp. 146-33; assembly: GCF_052939515.1. Taxonomy (NCBI): domain Bacteria; kingdom Bacillati; phylum Cyanobacteriota; class Cyanophyceae; order Leptolyngbyales; family Leptolyngbyaceae; genus Phormidesmis; species Phormidesmis sp. 146-33. The sequence goes on along the minus strand of NZ_JBJPHU010000074.1, from coordinate 8,781 downwards.
TTCTGTCGCATTGACTGCAGGATTAGCGGTGAATCGCAAAATTAAGTTTTGGGCAGAAACGATCGAACTTCAGGGAGAAGAGAGCGCAGCATTGTCATTAGCAGTTCAGACTGAGATTGCATATTCAGGGAGTTTAGCGGATTTCTATGCCAACAATGCGGCTCAAGAAAATCCAGAAGATTTGCTAGTGGGCTTGCCCGTTCAGGATTTCGACATGGGCGGCAGTGGCAGTATTGTTCGGCTTGTCGGTGTCGTCAGGGAGCATCGCGATCGCCTGCTCAAACTTGCAGCAGGTTACTCAACACGGCACATCATCGAGACTGCTCCTGAAGATGAGTTGGTGGTTGCAATTCAGTTTGGTAAAGGGAAAAAGCTCTTTCACTACCCGCTTTCCGCTCTTCGTCCTTCGATTACGGCTGAAACGGCTGAGCAATTTGGATTTGATTACGGACAGTTTTTACGATTCACAAAAATTCCTCACACGGAGCGGCAACAGCTGCTAACCACCTTTAAAGCACAGGCAACAGATATGCTGATGCTTTACGGTTTTGAAACTGGGCGAAGTTTGAACAGCCTGGAATATCCTGACCTCTTCTGGCAACCAGCGACTCCTATAGACCAGACCCCGTTGCTGTTCGGCAAGGGAGTTACGGGTGTTCGAGGGCGTATCTTACAGGGACTATCAAGTGGTGGAGTTTATCATCGTCATCCCAATTTTCAACCTGGCATGATTCGGATTGCTGCGCTGAAGTTATGCGACGGTAGTGTGAACGGTTTCCTGGAAGCGGCTCAACAGCGACTAAAACGTTATGGGTTTGAAAGCGAAATCATCGATCGCAAAGCTCTATCGATTAGCGGTCTTAGCGCTGCCGAGGCAAGAGCTGCTCTGGAGAGAACCGTTAATAAGTTAATCACAGTTCCAGTCGATATCGTATTGACTTTTCTGCCACAGAGCGATCGCGAAGCAGATGAGGAGAATGGCGGCAGTTTCTATCATCTGGTCTACTCACTGCTTCTGCGTCGAAATATCGCAAGCCAAGTGATTTATGATGACACGTTAGCCGGGGTTGAGCATGGACAAATTCTGAACCAGGTCATTCCAGGAATCTTAGCAAAGCTAGGGAATTTGCCTTTCATTCTGGCAGAGCCGTTGGAAATCGCTGATTACTTCATTGGATTAGACATCTCGCGATCGCCCAAAACCAAACTTGCTGGAACCCTGAATGCCTGTGCTAGTGTGCGGCTTTACGGAAAGCAGGGCGAATTTATTCGTTATGTCTTGGAGGATGCTTTACTAGAAGGAGAAGAAATTCCGCAACGATTACTAGAACGCCTGCTACCAGCGACGCTGGAAAGCAAAACGGTTTTAATTTACCGTGATGGGCGATTCTGCGGTCAAGAGATTCCCCATCTGTTGGAGCGAGCACGGGCGATCGGGGCAAGATTTATTTTGGTGGAGTGCCGGAAATCTGGCATCCCCAGGTTATATAACTTGAGCCAAAGAGCTTTGGTTGCACCATCACAGGGCTTAGCATTGCGGTTATCTTCGCGTGAAGCGGTTTTGATTACAACCCAGGTGCCTGAACGAGTAGGGTTAGCTAGACCCTTGCGCTTAACAGTACATGACGCAGGAGAACCCGCACCAATTGAGCAGATTATTGATATAACACTAAAACTCACATTGCTCCACCACGGAGCTTTGAAAGCACCTCGCTTACCCATGCCGATCTATGGGGCAGATCGGGTGGCTGGATTGCGGCTTCAAGGGATATATCCAAGTAGCTTGTTGGAGGGCGATCGGCAGTTCTGGTTATAGACATAGGAGATGATCTACCTCGTTTGAGTGGTTGAGAGCACAATTACCTTCTGAAGTGAGCAAGAAGAACCGTTAATGCTCAGCTAAACTTGAATTGTTCTTGCGTAACGAAACGGCTGATATTTGATAAACATCGGCTTGTCAAAGCTTTCCGTTCTTGAAGATGAAGGCATTTCTCTGGAAAAATAAATCTCTTCACAAAACTCGCCCGACATTGAAGTTCCTGTAAACCCTGGTGTCTCAATCCTGACTCAGCACCTTTCAGAGAGTTACAGATAGGTAAAAGCAGGGAACTCTACAATCAACAATCCGCCTGACGATCGCCCTTTAAAGGCAACCAAGTCATCGGATTAATCTACGTATTTGCACTGATTTAACAATTGCTCGTTCCGTGAGCATGGCGGCTCACCTTTGGTGATGCGCTGCGAACACGGCTGGTTTTGCTGCGTATTTTTAAGGGTGGTGCCGATGACTGCTGTCGAGGTTGGAAGCATTGTACGAGTTCGCTCCCGTCAATACCTGGTTGAGGACGTTCTAGCAAAGCAGTCATCACAAGACGACACGCGGGTTCGTCTTGCCTGCTTGGATGATGATGCCCTCGGTGAAGCGCTAGAGGTACTCTGGGAGCGTGAGGTTGATGCACGCCACATTGGAACAACCTCCTGGGAATCAGTTGCTGCACGAGGATTTGATAATCCCAAATTGTTTTCGGCGTACTTTCATACGTTGCGCTGGAGTTGTGTCACTTCCACTGATCCAAAGCTATTTCAGGCTCCCTACCGGGCAGGTATTGAGGTAAAAGCCTATCAGCTAGAGCCACTGCGGAAGGCTCTGCTGATGCCAAGAGTGGGGCTATTCATTGCCGATGATGTGGGTTTGGGGAAGACCATCGAAGCAGGCTTAATCTTGCGTGAGATGTTGATGCGTCAAAAGGTGCGGCGGGTTGTCATTTCCTGTCCGCCTTCGGTTGTGCGCCAGTGGCAAGAGGAGATGGAGAGCCGCTTTGGTTTGACTTTCCTGATTGTCGATCGCGAGTTCTTTGCCAACCGCAGACGGGAGCGCGGCTACGGCATCAACCCCTGGACAACGCATACCCGGTTCATCATCTCCCACGCACTGCTGCGCGATGAAACCTATGCAGCTCCATTGCGCGACTGGTTGGGAGATTTTTCAGCCAGTGCAATGTTGATTCTAGATGAGGCACATAATGCGGCTCCTGCTAGCGGAGCCAAGTATGCGGTGGACTCCCAGTTAACCCGAACGGTAAGAGACCTCGCTCCTCGCTTCGAACACAAGCTCTTTCTCTCGGCAACTCCCCACAACGGACATTCCAATAGTTTTGCGGCATTGCTGGAAATTCTTGACCCGCAGCGGTTTTGCCGGGGAGTTCCAGTACGAAATCAGAAACTGCTCGATGCAGTAATGGTGCGCCGATTAAAGAGCGACCTGCGAGAGATTGGAGATGATTTCCCAGAGCGCCTGGTTATCCGCATCAGTATCGATAATTTGACGGATGAGGCTCCGGAACTTCGGCTCTCTCGCCTGCTACAGGAATATCGTCAGTTGCGGGAAGAGCGGCTCAAATCGGCTTCTAAAACCGTACAAAGGGCGGCAGCCTTGGTATTGTTGTCGTTGCAGAAGCGGTTGCTGTCTTCAATCGAAGCCTTTGCACGAACGCTGAAAGTACATCAAACAGCGATCGCTCGACAAATGAATCAAGCAGTTTCTCCAGCGAAGTCACAGGGGAAAAATAACCAGACATTTTCTCTATTACAGGAGTCGGCAGGGGCAGATGACGATCGCGCCGAATTGATTGAGGACGAGGTAGAAGCGGAAGAAGATGCCCAAATGAAGGCGGCAACGGAGCAGGACACCTCCGCGCCTTCAACCAGAGAATTAGAGCTGCTTGAGGAGATGGCTAAGATTGCCAATGCCGCTCGTCACTTGCCTGATCCTCGAATTCAGAAATTAGCTCAATGGATTCGGGATAACCAATGCCCTGATTTAGGGACTCCTGGCGCAGAGTGGAACAACCGCCGTGTCATCATCTTCACCGAATACACCGATACCAAGCGCTATCTGCAACAACAGCTTCAGAGTGTGATTGCTGGCTCTGACCAGGAGCACCAGCGGATTGGCGTTTTTCACGGCGGCATGGGAGACGATCGCCGCGAGGAAATCAAACTAGCGTTTAACAGTGCCCCTGCCAAACATCCTTTGCGAATCCTCATTGCAACGGACGCTGCACGAGAGGGGGTCAACCTGCAAAATCACTGTGCTGATCTCTTCCATTTCGATCTGCCCTGGAATCCTTCGCGTTTGGAGCAGCGTAACGGACGAATTGACCGCAAGCTTCAGCGATTGCCCATTGTGCGGTGTCACTATTTCGTTTTGCCCCAGCGCAGTGAAGATCGGGTGCTGGATGTGTTGGTCAAGAAGACCGAGATTATTCAGAAGGAACTGGGTAGTCTTTCGCCAGTTGTGGAGCGAAACGTTACAAAGCTTTTAGCAGATGGTATTCGGCATGGAGAGTTAGAGCGTCTGGAAACGGCGATCACCAAAGCCGATCAGATTGATCAATCAGCACCAAACATTGAGGTCATTTCAGAGGAACTAGAGCAAGTCCGGTTGCGGCGGCAGGAGCTTGAACAGCAGAACGCACTGCTGCAAGAGATGTTGAGTGAGTCGCAGAAGTGGTTGGGACTGGACGATCGCCACTTCCGTGATGCAATCTCTGCCTCTCTGGAAATTTTGGGAGCCAATTCTCTACAACCTATTAATCCGAACGAAGCGGCGTATGAACCTGCGACTGCAAAGTGGGATATTCCGGCACTCGATCAGCGGTTTGGTGCTGACCCAACCTGGGCGACCACGTTGGATTCCTTGAGGGCACCCCGCAAGCGGAATCAGAAGTTGTGGGATTGGCGGCGAGAATCCCCGATTCGTCCTGTTGTATTCCGCGATCCAGGTTCGCTGGATGGTGAGGTGGTGCATCTGCATTTGGAGCATCGGGTTGTGCAGCGGCTTCTATCCAGGTTCCTGGCACAGGGCTTTCTACACGATGAATTAACCCGCGCTTGTGTTTGTCTAACTGATCGCCCCATCCCCAGCGTAATTGTGTTGGGACGGTTGTCACTCTACGGCGATCGCGCGTCTCGTTTGCATGACGAGGTGATCGCAGTTGCGGCGGAGTGGATTGCACCGGAGGCAAGGGGGCGATCGAAGCTGCGTCCTTTGGGTGAAAACGAGAAGGATGATGTGCTGAAGATTCTAGAGAACTCGCTGGCAAGCCCTCGTCTACGTCAAGTGCCAGAATCTTTGCAGCAGCGACTCAAGCAGGCAACAGCCCAGGATGTCGAAGAGTTAATTCCCCATCTCAATCGACGGGCAGACACTCTGATTGAGCGCTTTAAGAAGCGGCTAGAAGCCCGTGGGAAAAAAGAAGCGGCGGAGATGCAGGCGATTTTGGAGGAACAGCGCGATCGCATTCTCAAACGGCAGAAGGAGACAGCGGGTGCTCTTCAGCTTTCGCTCTTTGAAGAGATGCAGCAGTTAGAAGCAGACCGTCGCCACTGGGAAAAACGGTTGAAGTCTTTGGAGGTGGAGCTAGTCAGTGAGCCAGCTCGCATTGAGGCATCGTACCAGGTCAAAGCGGTACGAGTAGAGCCGGTGGGTGTGGTTTATCTCCATCCCGTTTCAGGTTGAGGAGGAGTGAAACAATGGCAATCGATCCAGAGATTTTGCGTCACAAAGAATGGTTGGGCTTTCTGCAACCTGTTGGGTTAGTGGTTTCACCGACCGCATTGGTGAAGGCACAGGCGATCGTCAATCGCAATGTGGTGGAGCTACAGCAATCACTCTTGTCGGCAATCAGTCGCGATCTTCAGCTAGTAGATGACAGCCACGCCTGGATTTTCGATTTCCAGATGTTTGTGGTGGATGTGCTGGGCTGGGAGCCGAGCGATCTGACTAGCGGTGATGCTTTGAAGGAATTGGAAGTTGCATTGCCGGATTATGGCGAAATTCTTGCACCCAGTTATGGAGTGCAGGACAGCGATGGCTGGCTGATGCTGATTCAGGTGATTGCTCCAGGAGCAAATCTGGATGAGGTGAATTCAGCAGACGAGAAGACGGGTAAATGGGCAGCCAGTCCCCAGGCAAAGTTTGAGCGGTTGCTGCGGGAGACAGGGGTTTCGATCGGGATTTTGTGCAACGGGACAGACATTCGATTAGTTTATGCACCGAAAGGGGAATCGTCGGGAAACCTGACGTTTCCGGTGCAGGCAATGTGTGAGGTGTCGGGACGGCTGATCTTGGGGGCAATGGAAATGTTGCTCTCTGCTTTTCGGGTATTTACGGCTCCCGTGGGGCGACGGCTGAAGAATTTGCTGGAGGAAAGCCGCAAGTATCAGGCGGAGGTTTCGACTGCCCTGGCAAATCAGGTGGTCGATGCTCTGTGGGAACTGCTGCGGGGTTTTCAAATGGCAGACGCAGCGGTCAACGGCAGACTCTTGGGCGAACTGGCAACCCAAAATCCTCAGCACATCTATGGTGGGTTGATCACGACGCTGATGCGGCTGGTGTTTCTGCTATACGCAGAGGATGAGGGACTGATGCCGGGAGATGACTTGTATCAGCGTAACTATGCGGTATCCGGTTTATTTGAGCGGCTGCGAACGGATGCCGGGAATTATCCCGACACGATGGATCAACGGTATGGAGCTTGGGCGTGGCTATTGAGCCTGTTTCGACTGGTGTATGACGGAGGGGGAGAGACTCCAGAGTACCTTCCAGCGCGGCATGGGCAGTTGTTTGACCCGGATGAGTATGCGTTTTTAGAAGGGCGATCGCAAGACTCGCATTACGCAGTTGGAGATCCCATTGAACCACCCCGAATTCCGGATGGTGTAGTGTATCGGATGCTCGATCGCCTCCTGATGTTGAACGGTGAACGGTTGTCGTACAGGTCACTAGGGGTTTCTGAAATTGGGTCTGTGTATACCGCGATCATGGGTTTTGCCGTTGAACGAGCAGAAGGGATATCGATCGCAGTTCGTCCCCAGCATGTGGTGATTAATGTTGAAAATCTACTGGCAGCAAAGGCAAGTGATCGCGCCAAACTGTTGCAGGAGTGGTCAGCCTGCAAGATCACGGGGAAATCGCTGAATGAGTTGAAGGCGGCAAAGACACCAGCGGATGTGGTGGCAGCGTTGGGGCGCAAGGTTTCACCCCGGACACCCAGTTTGCTTCCGGCGGGTTCGCTGTATTTGCAACCAGGGGAGGAGCGGCGGCGATCGGGTTCTCACTACACGCCGAGGGCATTAACAGAACCGATCGTCAAAACAGCCTTGCATCCAGTGTTAGAGGCATTGGGCGACAAGCCAACAGCAGAGCAAATTCTGTCGCTGAAGGTGTGTGATATTGCGATGGGCAGCGGAGCCTTTCTGGTGGAAGCCTGTCGGCAGTTGGCGGATGCGGTGGAGGAAGCCTGGAATCGGGATGGTTTGCCGGAAAGTTTGCCAGAGGGTGAGGAGCCGTTGCTGTATGCACGACGGTTGGTGGCGCAGCGGTGTTTGTATGGGGTGGATCGGAACCCGTTTGCAGTGAATTTAGCACGGCTGTCGCTGTGGTTGTTTACGCTGTCAAAGAGTCAGCCGTTTACGTTTCTCGATCATTCGCTGAAGTGGGGCGATTCGCTGGTAGGAATTCCCCGCAAACAAATTCTGGCGTTTGACCGACAGGCTTCCTATCAGTTGACGCTGGATGATCATCAGCGTCAGTTAGAGGTAGAAGCGCGGAAACAGCAGATTTTAGCAACCCGACAAAAGATTCAGGATGCAGATACGCAAACGGATCAGGATGAGGTGACGAAACGGCTTTATTTGCAGGAGTCAGAGGATTTGCTGCGGCGATCGCGCTTAGCTGCTGACTTAATGGTATCTGCCTTTTTTGAAGGAACCAACGCCAAGCAGCGAGAGGCAAAGCTTCAGGACTTTTTAGCAAAGCTCAAAATCTACGATGCAGAAGGACTGGATGTAAACCCAGCGCGGGAAGGATTGGTTGCCGATGTTATGATTGGGGCAGATTTGGAAGGTAAAACTGTCAGCCAGCGACAGCAAAAACGCCAGGAATACGGCAGCAAATTGGTGGGCTACGAAGCAGGTTGGATGAATGCGTCGGAAGTGTTACAGATTTCCGAGCGATTGCGGACAGGGCAACACGCCGTCATTCCCTTCAACTGGGAAGATGAGTTTTTAGAGGTGTTTGAGCGCGAAAATCCGGGTTTTGATTGCATCATTGGCAATCCACCGTTCTTGGGTGGTAGTAAAATATCGTCTAATTTCGGCTCTGAATATCTTGCGTGGCTGCTAGAAAATTATCCAGAATCACATGGGAACGGTGATTTAGTAGCATTCTTCTTTCGACGAGCCTTTAATCTAATTAAACAGGGTGGAACATTTGGCTTGATAGCAACTAACACGATAGCCCAAGGAGACACTCGAAACACGGGATTAAGGTGGATTTGTGAAAATCAAGGAAACATCTATTTTGCCCAACAGCGGCTTAAATGGCCCGGTTTAGCATCTGTTGTTGTCAGTTTAATAAATATTTTAAAAGCCGAAAAATTATTATTTCGACCGCAACTAAATGGCAAATTAGTAGACAAGATATCAGCGTTTTTATTTCATTCTGGTGGAAATCGAGATCCTTATAAGCTGTTTGAAAATCATAGAAAAAGTTTCGAGGGCTTCAAAGTTTATGGTCAGGGTTTTCTTTTCGATGATCTAGATGCTAAATCCACCTCTTTGTGTGAAATGCACACTCTGATAGAGAGGGATTCAAGTAATCAAGACCGTATTTTCCCTTATCTTGGGGGCGAGGAGCTTAATTCTAGCCCGACTCATGCATATTACAACACTTCGGACAAAATTAAGCAGCGATCACGCCGTAGGAGCGCAGACTTT
>NZ_JBJPHU010000073.1:0-34585 GCF_052939515.1 Phormidesmis sp. 146-33 | reverse complement strand
ATTCTCAAAGCCTGTGATCCAGAACAGCGGGCCAGTCTCAAAACGTATGCGAGTACAGCATTTAGCAACATTATTCGTGATTACTTACGGCAACGTCGAGAAATTGATTTTTGTACCGATTGGGGATTGCTGCTAAAACTCAGTCGCAAACGCTTGATCGAATCTTTAGAAAACGCTGGAATTAATAGCGAGGTAATTGAAAATTACACACTGGCATGGACATGTTTTACGTCGCTCTATATTCCTAAAAAATCACCTGAGTTACGAAAAAGTTCTCCCCCCGATCGAGACACCTGGATCGCAATTACCAATCTCTACAATTCCCAAACCCACCGCGCTAAAGCGACTCCAGAATCACTCGAACGCTGGCTGACTGTGTGTGCGAGTCGATCGCGAGACTATTTGTATCCCTCGGTGACCTCGCTCAATTTGCCCAAATCTGGAGACATGACGGGTGAGCGCCAAGATGACTTATCTGATCCGATGCAGGAGTCTTTGTTAAACGATTTGATTGCTCAAGAAGAGGAGCACGATCGTCAGACTCAGCAAGGTCAAGTTCATGCCGTTCTGATCGCAAGTTTAGGCAAGCTGGATACTCAAGCTCAGGATCTTCTGCGGCTCTATTATCAAACTGGTTTAACCCAACAGCAAATCGCCCAGCAGTCCGGCATTCCTCAATACACAATATCGCGCAAGCTGTCAAAGGCACGAGAAACCTTATTACGCTCTCTCACCCAATGGAGCCAGGAAACGCTGCATATCTCGCCCACCTCCAACGTGATTAAGCATATCAGTACAGTTTTAGAAGAATGGCTACAAGAAACCATGAGGCACGAAAGATGACCAAAACGCTTTCCTAGCACTCATTTTCACCTTCCTCGGCATTGCTCAATCAGGGTACAGCAATCTCCCGTAGTCAGTCTAAACGCTGGAAGAAGGCAAAATCATCCCTCCTCGCTCCTCACTCCTCACTCCTCACTCGTCACCTCCCCATGCAAACGCTCACCCAACTTCAGCTAGAAATCCTGCCAGACGTGCAGTCTGAATCTTGGCAAGTCGCTCAATCCTGCACCACGGTTACCGCTCAATGGAACACTTATTTGAATCAAGTTAGTCTCAGTATATTCTTACCGTGGTTACGATCGCACTACGCCCCCCAAGCATCGCTACACCCAAGTTTGTGGAATTTTGTGAATGGGACGGCGATTACTTTAGGCGACCGTTTAAACAACAAGCGGCTGATTTTAATTCCTGATAAAACGATCGATACTAGCGAACTGCGAATTCCTCAAGAATGGGTTGATTTGACGAATTGGGCGGGAGACTATTATCTAGCAGTGCAGGTCAATCCTGATGAGGGCTGGGTCAGGGTTTGGGGCTATACGACGCATGAACAGATTAAAGCGATCGCCACCTATGATGAGCGCGATCGGACTTATTGTTTGGATGCTCAAGATTTGATTCAAGATTTGACGGTGCTTTGGGTGGTGCGCCAGCTTAATCCGACTGAGGTGACTCAGGCAGCGATCGCGCCTTTGCCAACGATTCAACCTGCTCAGGCAGACAATTTACTCCAACGGCTCACCAATCCCGCTCTCCTTCAGCCTCGATTAGAGGTGCCGTTTGCTTTATGGGGCGCACTATTGGAACGAGCAGATTGGCGGCAGCGGCTTTCAGGATCGACATCCAGACGAGTTCAACTGGGTCAATGGTTGCAAAATGTGTTTGAGGAAGGCTGGCAGTCGTTAGAGAGCCTTTTGGGACGCGACGAATTTGCGTTTAATCTGCGGCAAGTGGAGTTGAGTGAGGCGGCCGTGAGGCGCGTTAAATTATTGAATCTTTCCGATCGCGCCCTCTTATTATTAGTCACTCTAGAACCCGAAGCCGACGGCAGAATTGGGGTGCGATCGCAGCTTCGATCTCGTGACGCTTCATTCAATCTTCCTGCAAATCTACAACTGTCTTTGATCTCATCGATGGGTGAAATGATTCAATCGGTACAGTCTCGGCCCCAGGATGATGTGATTCAACTGCGACGGTTTCGGTCAGCTTTGGGGACTCAGTTTAGCTTGCAGGTGGCCATCGACGATACCGTAATCACAGAAGATTTTCAGCTATGAGTCATCTAGTTGTTTTGAATTTAGGAAACGGTGACTGGCAGACGGGTTTGTCTAATGTGATTGCTCAACTGTGGGAAGCGGATCAGTCTCAGCCAATGCAGTTTACGGGCAGTTTGCCGCCGATGCCAGAATTGGGTGACCTGTATGAACGCTGGCGATCGCTCTATGAGGCGTTGTATTCCAATTTGGGATGGCGACGATCGACAGAATTCAATGCAGAATTTGACATTGACGAAGCCGATCTCACTCACATTTCGCATTCAGAATTTAGCAGTCTGAGTGATGAGTTACGACATGAGATCAATCGCTGGCTCAGTACCCATCAGTTTCAAAAAATTGAACGGCAGCTACGCACTCGATTGAATCAGTTTGATGAGATTCGAGTGATTGTCGTGGCAGATAATTCAGAATTGCTAAAATTACCCTGGTGCTTATGGGATTTTTTAGAAGACTATCCAAAAGTAGAAATCGCTTTAAGCTTACCTGAATATACGAGAGCGATTAAAACAAATCATGCCAAAAGCAATACCAAAGTTAAGATTCTAGCAATCTTGGGCGATCGTAAAGGAATCGATCTTGATCGTGACCAACAACTCCTCAAACAGCTTCCTCGAACCGAACTCAAATTTTTAGTCGAACCACAAGCAAAAGACTTAACCCAACAGCTTTGGCAACCCGGATGGGATGTGCTGTTTTTTGCGGGACACAGTTCTAGTCAAGGCAAAGGACGCATTCAAATTAACCACACCGAAAGTCTGACGATTGACCAGCTTAAATACGGACTCCGCAAAGCGATCGCCAATGGGTTAAAGCTGGCAATTTTTAATTCCTGTGATGGGCTGGGACTGGCGCGAGATCTGGCCGATCTGCATTTGCCTCAAGTGATTGTCATGCGAGAATCGGTGCCCGATCGCGTCGCTCAAGAATTTCTCAAACACTTTCTCACCGCCTTTTCTAGTGGACAGTCGCTCTACACCGCCGTTCGAGAAGCCCGCGAAAAATTACAGCCGTTAGAAGCCGATTTCCCTTGCGCCACCTGGCTCCCCGTCATTTGTCAAAACCCTGCCGAAGTGCCCCCAACCTGGCAAGACTGGTGTGGCAAACCTGCGATCGCTTTTCCTCGACCGACTCGCCACGACTTGCAAAAAATTCTTCTCAGCAGTTTAGCGGTCACCAGCTTGATCACCGGAATTCGCTGGCTTGGCTGGCTCCAACCGACAGAATTAGCCGCCTTTGACACCTTGACACGATCGCGCCCCGCCGAAAATCCTGATCCCCGTTTGCTGGTCGTCACTATCACCGAAAAAGATATGCAGGCTCAAGGGCCCGAACCTCGTCAAGGATCACTGTCTGAGCGTACCCTCAGCCGCCTCCTCGCCAAACTAGAAGACGCTGAACCGTTGGCGATCGGACTCGACATTTACCGAGATTTTCCGGCTAGTTCTCCAGACTTAAAGCAGCAGTTAAATCAACCCAACCTGATCGCCATCTGCAAGCGTCCGGCTCCGCCCGATGACCCCGCCGGGATTTTGCCCCCGCCCGAAGTGCCCGAAGAACAAGTTGGCTTTAGTGATTTTGTCCAGGATTCAGATGGAGCCATTCGCCGTCACCTGCTGTTTATGTCGCCCAATCCGACTTCTCCCTGCACGCCTGCCTATGCCTTCAATCTTCAGCTTGCGTTTCGCTACTTAAATGCGCGGGACATTGCGCCCAAATTTACTCCCGACGGCGACCTGCAATTAAAGAACGTCACCTTTCCGAGTTTTGAAGGGCGAGTCGGCGGCTACCAAACGATCGATACTCGCGGCAATCAAATTCTGCTCAACTACCGTCACCCTCAAGCAATCGCACAACAAGTCACACTGACGCAAATTCTCAATGGACAGGTCAATCCTCGTGCCATTCGCGATCGTATTGTGTTGATTGGCGTTGCGTCTCCCAACAGTGGCGATTACTGGTCAACTCCCTATGGCACTTCTCTATCGAGCAAACTTCCTGGCGTGTTGATTCAGGCGCAAATGGTCAGCCAAATTCTCAGCGTGGTATTTGATGGTCGTCCCTTGCTGTGGGTGTGGAGTCAGTGGGGCGAAGTAATTTGGATCGGCGGCTGGTCGCTTGTAGGCGGAATCCTCGGCTGGCGATTTGAAAAACTAGCTCTAGTAGGCAGTGGAGTTTTAGCGATCGTCCTCCTCACCGGACTGGGCTGGCTGCTCTTTTTACAAGGGGGATGGGTGCCGATCGTGCCGCCTGTTCTGACATTAGTTTTGACCAGCATTCCGTTAATCAAATACAAGTGAACTCGATCAAGTTTTTTGCGTCGTTGGTTAAATCTCCTGCCCCCAACCTCCCAATTCTGAGAGACTCCATAACCCGACCAGCCGAAAGGCAAACACAACCATCCCTCCTCCCTCCTCCCTCCTCCTCCTCCTCCTCCCTCCTCCCTCATTCTTAAACTCAGGAAATTATGAAATCGTTTTTCCAAACCAGCACAGTAATTTTGATTCTAATTTTGAACGTTTTTACAGTGCCTCAAGCTCAATCCAAACCTATCGCCACACCTCAAAAACCTGCCCAAAAACGCCCGGCAAAATCGATTCGCTTTGTGCCGCCGACTCCTCCTGATCCGGGCGAACCGGGTGGACGTGGACAAGGGGGAGGTAGTCGAGGCGCGTGTCGTCCGTATGAAGCGGTGAATGCCCTGCTTCCCCAATCGGGTTGGGGATTGACGACGAGCGATCAACCCACACTCTGGCTCAATTTGCCGCAGGGGTTAGAAGCAGGGGTGGCGATCGCGTGGGTGTTGCGCGACGAAGCTGGAAACCCAATTCTGAAGACCCGATTCAAAGCACCCAAAACGCCGCCTGGAGTCATCAGTCTTTCTGTACCACCGACAACTGGCTTAAAGGTTAATCAAACTTATCGCTGGACAGTCTCGATTTACTGCGACCCTCAAGAGCCAGACGAGCCTATAACCCTTCGAGGCAGAATGACGCGATCGGTCTTGTCTCCCAAACTGCAAGCTCAAATCGCTGCTGCCACGCCATTAGAAAAAGCAACTCTCTACGCTGAAAACGGCATCTGGTACGACAGTCTAACCACTTTAGGACTTCAACTACAAGCGCAGAAAGACCCGGCAACCGCCGCCGCCTGGACTGATCTCTTGCAACAAGAAAAGCTAGTTCACTCTGGAGCGATCGTCCCTTGCTGCACCATCAAATAGTCACCATCAAATAATCACCATCAAATAACGTGGATTTCATGGGATTGTTCGATTTGGTCAACGAGTCAGGTTGTCACTCGTGAGGGGCTTTTTGAACCAGAAATCTTGATCGAAAGTCCCCCAGAATTGGCAGCTTGGGGAGCAGAAAACTTGAATCACGAAGCGAAAGAGCGTCGTCGAACTGACACTAAGGATCGTGAATTGAATAAGATTGATGATTGCCTGGTTGCTTCGCCCCCTAAATCCCCCAGTCTGGGAGACTTTGAGAAAGCAGACATTCTAGAATTTAAGGCAGTTTCGCGGTTCAAAGTCCGCCAAATTTGGGGAATTTAGGGGGCAGAAGCCGAATCAAACGAAGCGAAACCGCGAGAATTACAGGTTGTTTAATTCACGATCCTAAGTATCTAGCTGAAACGCTAAGAAGCTTCTGAAGGGGCTTCACAAATGTTGATCTAAAAACACCTGTTGCAACACAAGATTACACGTCTTATCAATTGATTTCACAACAGCAAAGACAGCACAAATCACAACATTGCGCTGAATCTCTACGGTATTAAAAAATACAACATCTCCGACAATCCTGTGATTAGCTAAACGAAGTCTGGATTTATCTGTCAAGCTGAGGGCATTTTGCTGGGTTGAGGATTGATTTCAGATCATATTCTCTCCCGACTTAGATCCTTTCGCCACGAAAAGCAAAGACGATTGATTGATTCAGCATCTACTCAGGGTTGCTAAGAGCTGCGATCGATCTCGATCGTTTGTCGATCTGCGATGAAAAATCAGAGATGAAATCTACCGTATCAGGAGATGCCAATGCCTTTTTCGAGAATCAAACGCGCCTGCGCTGTCGCCCTATTTTGTCTAACGCTGAGTGCCACCCAACTCAACGCCCAACCCAAAAAACCCAAAGGCTGTCTAACCGAGTGTCAACCCCGGATTGGGATTGTTTCAGCGTTTGGCGGTGAGGCAGAAGTTCTCTTAGCAGAAACCACCAATAAGCAGGAATATATCGTCAACGGCAATGTCTATACAACGGGCATTCTCAGAGGTAAGCGTGTGGTGATTGTCTTGACGGGGATTAGTATCGAGAATGCGACGATGGTGACGCAACTGACGATCGACCATTTCAATATTCATCATCTGCTGTTGAGCGGCATTGCGGGTGGGGTCAATCCTGATTACAAAGTGGGCGATGTGATGATTCCTAGACGCTGGGCACAGCCGCTAGAAGTGTATTGGAGCGCCAACAGCGCCGTACCTGCCCCCTGCGGAACGCCGAGAGACTTGTCTTGCCTGGGGTTAAAGCTGTCTCGATTTACCAGTCAGCCTAATTCTGATTTTCAGATTCCGACTCCTAATGGGCCGGTGGGGACAGGTTTATTTATGCGCGATACCTTTGTTCGCAACAACTCCAACTTTCCCAACGGCGAGTTTAAGTTTGACTATGCGGCTGACCCAGAAATGTATGCGGTGGCTCAGACCGTTGCGCCTAAGCTCGATCGCTGTGGCCCCAAAAATCCATCGCTCTGTGTGGCCGTTCAGCCGCGAATCCGCCGGGGAGGTCGGGGCATCTCTGGGCCAGCGTTTTTGGCAAATCCTGACTATCGCCGATATGTGTTCAATACCATTCGCGCCGTGTCGGTGGATATGGAAACGACGGCGTTTGCCCATGTCGCTTATGCCAACGAAATTCCGTTTATTGCCTTCCGCAGCTTATCAGACCTGGCCGGAGGCGACGATTCTACCGATGTCAGCGCGCTGTTTGCTAGTGGACTTGCCGAAAGCAATTCATCCAGAGTCACCCTGGGCTTTTTGGAAGCGTGGTCAAAGAAATATCCAGAATGATCATTTGCACAACCATTGCACAACAATAAGACAGGAATTCTAGGTCAAAGTCCCTCACTTGGAGAAGACTTAGGGAGCATTTTTGGATGGAGAATCACAACGAAGAATTGCATTGAATTTACGTTGAACAGGGGTCGAGTTTGGGCTTATTGGGCAGGCTGCGATCGCAGATCTTGCAGTTCGTTTTTTAGCCGTTTGTTGAGTCGTCCGATTACCCAATAACCTGGTTGACTAAACGGGCGGTATTGCTCAGACTCCCACAAATGGGTAAAGAAATAGTCCCACATTCTCGACAGTGCATCTGCATAAAAAGGCTGCTCCTCTGCCGTCGGATGATAGAGAACGTCTGCCTCTTGAATCCGTCTAACTAACTCGTGGTATAACCTGCGTCGCGCTAAACCACCAGGTGCAAAATCAACGCCTTGCTCAATCAACTCGCGCAGTTCTAAATCCAGCGCCGTCAACTCATACTTAGGTTGCTCATCGGGTAACTGCATTTCTACCTCCTCTAAGTTCACATGAGAACTGCACCCAACATTGCCTTATACGAGTCCAACGCTGGCGATCATGAGATTTATATAGAATTTCAAATAAATTTTTCGATGAGTTTCATCTGTGGAAGATGTCTAACCCGATCGCGATTCTAGATGGATATCACTTAAAGCTATTCTGGATTGACGGTAGAGCGATCGTTTACACCGTCCAATCTTCAATCAAGAGGTTTGGAACCTGGGAAAAGTCACGGTAGTTGCGCGTTACTAATGTTGCATTTTGAGAGAGTGCAATTGCAGCAATCCGCATATCTCTCTGCAATTTTTGTTTCGACAATGAAGGTTTCTCTTGTAGAAGTTTTGCCAACTGCTTAGAGGCAGTCACCTCAAAACCTAGAATTGGCACTTTCTTACAAAGTAGAATTGTCTTATAAAACTTTTCATAGAGCTTAACAAGTTCTTCTGTGCTTTTAGCACTGTTAATTCGGACAATCCAACCATTAAAAAGCTCTTGAACCGTCACGATCGAAATTGCAACATCGACTCCATTTACCACAATATACTGGCTCACCACTGGATGTCTCTGCAACAGCAAAGAAGCTGTATCTGTGTCTAAAAGCCAAAGCGTCATTCCATTAGTTCCATTTCGTCAAATCCGCGTTCTCGTCTCAGTTCTGCTGTAATTTCAGCAAAATCAGCATCCCCTTCATACAGCCCAATAAACTCAGTCCAAGGATTTTTAGTCGAGTGAGATAATACAATCTCTATATCTAACGGCATAACCTGTGCATGGTTTAAATGCTCAGTCACCATTTGACGCAACTGATCGATCGCGTCTTCTCGCGTAGCTGCTGTCACCCGACAGTCGGGCATTTCTACAACCGATGCCATAACTTGTCCAGTTTCAGTTTGCTGAAGCATCATGTGAAGCTTTAAGGTTTGCGTCTGCGGTGTTGATAAGACCATAGGAGATCGCTAGAGAGACTGAATTGATCATAACAGTTCTAATTATTCAGAACGCCCGCCTTCGTGATAGCTGCCTGTGTTTGAGTTAATTAACAGCATTTTGATAATCTTTTGAATTCCCTGATCGTTCATAAAAATAGGGGACGCGATTGCCCCCCAAAAACGCTAGTAGTCTGACAAAAACAAAATGAGGGATGTAGACACTCCCAAACCAATGGAAGCAATTTTTTCATCCCTCATCCCTCATCCTTCATCCCTTCGAGAAGCCTACGCTCCCACCGCCTCTTTGGCCGCGTACATCGCCTCAACGGTAATCTCAGAAAGTCCCCGCTCACGAGCAAACTTCTCGGTATTACGTTTGATTTTGCCGCGCACAAATCCAGGAACTTTATTCAATTCGGCTTGAGCGTCCTTCGTCCAGTTCATATCCGAATCGGCAGACATGCCCTTGGTAATGACTTCTTTGGTGTCGTGTCCGCCGAAGATTTCTAACAGGTGATCTTCCATGCCCAATGTGAAGGAGTTGTAGACCAGATCAGCGACTTGATTGGTGCCCTCATAGGCAAGGAAGGGTTTGTAGCCGATCGGGAAGTCTTGCACATGAATGGGAGCCGAAATCACACCGCAGGGAATGCGTAACCGTTTACCGACGTGGCGTTCCATCTGGGTGCCAAAAATGGCGGAGGGTTCGATACGAGCTATCGCGTCTGCAATTGCGCCGTTATCATCGCTGATCAGGACTTCATCGCAGTATTCACTCACCTGATCGCGAAACCATTTCTCATCGTATTTGCAATACGTTCCGGCCATGACAACGTGAATGCCCATTTCCCGTGACAAAATTTTGGTCATTGCGGCAGCGTGAGTGTTGTCACCAAAGACGACGGCTTTTTTGCCTGTGAGATTTTGGCAATCGATCGAGCGTGAAAACCAGGCGGCTTGAGACACATGCAGCGTTTGATTTTCGATGAACTCTGCGTAGTCAACAGCTGCTCCTTGAGCATTCAGCACTGCTTGAATTTTGCGAATGCAGCGAGCCGTTTCTACCACACCCATCGGGGTAATGTCCACAAACGGCATGTCAAATTCTTCTTGCAAAAACTGCGCCGCCATTAAGCCCATTTCTCGATAAGGCACCAGATTAAACCAGGCTTTGGGCAGATTTTTTAGCTCTAGAACCGAGGCTCCCTCTGGGATCACAGCATTCACTTCGATTCCCAAATCTGCCATCAATCGCTTCAGTTCGGTACAATCGTGGTGATTATGGAAGCCAAGAGAAGAGATTCCAATAATGTTAACTGAAGGGTTCGCAGTTTTGCCTTCGGGCAGTTCGCCCTTCTTTTTAGCTTTGGCGATGTAGTATTGCACGATCTGTTGGAGAGTCCGATCGGCTGCCTGCAATTCGTTATAGCGATAGTGATTGACATCTGCCAACAGCACATCGCCTTTAGAATCTAGCTGCGCTCGTTGCACAAAATTTCCCAAGTCTTCTTGCAAAATGCTCGACGTGCAGGTGGGAGTCAGCACAATCAGATCAGGGTGTTCTTCAGCATCTTTGCGGGTGATGTTGTCTACTACTTTTTCTTGAGAACCGCGTGCCAGCACATTGCGATCGACCGAGCTAATGGTCACAGGCGTAAAGTTGCGATCGCGCTCCAACATTGATCGCATGACATTAAAGTAGTCATCGCCGATCGGGGCGTGCATGATGGCATGAACATTTTTGAAAGAACTGGAAACGCGGAGGGTGCCAATGTGGGCGGGGCCTGCATACATCCAGTAAGCCAATTTCATACGGTGTCTTCCTTAATGTTGAGGGGGTGGGTGTGGGGAACTATCCCTGGTGTCCGCTTCCCGATGGGGTTTTATCGCTTTCTGATTGTCTCAAAGATGGTGAAATCGTGGGCGATCGCTCCAATCCAGAATTTGCAGAGGATCAAGTGGCTGAAATTCAAGGCTGACGGGCGATGTAGAGATTTTGAACTGAAACTAAAGAGGGTGCGATCGCAACGATTCTTATTGCTTCGTGATGTTCTGCAAGGCTGATGTCGGTTGCTTTGGCGATTATGACAGCGCTTTGGACTTTAAACGCTGGACGTTGAGCGGCAATCTAATCTGAAAGTTCCCCAGAATTGGGGAGTTGGGGGGCAGAAGCACCAAAGAACGAAGCGAGAAAATTCCATCAAACTCACCTCAAAAAGGGAGTAAACCAGATTCAAAGTCTCCCTTCTAAACGCAAAAAAAGGGGCAGATTGCTCTACCCCAGGAGGCGTTTAAACTTTGATAAGATTATTCGTCTGTTGCGTCGGGTGTATCTGTCTCAGGTTCAGTTGTGACCGATTCATCTGCTATGACATCCGCCACAAGTCCGCTGGCAGCCAATTCTAGCGCTTCTTCTCCATTGGTCGGAGGCACGATCGCCACAGCCGCGATCGCATCATCTTCATCTAACCGTTGGACACGCACCCCAGTCGCCGCACGAGACTGAGACGAAATCGCATTAACCGCTTGTCGAATGATGATACCACGACTCGTGACCATCATCAATTCTGCGCCTTCGTTGACGATGTGTAGGGCAGCGAGGGTGTCCCCTTTTTTGCGGAACTTGGTCACCACAATCCCCATTCCTGCTCGATTTTGCAATCGGAACTGCGTCACCGGAACTCGCTTACCGTAGCCGCCATTCGTCACGACCAAAATCCACGGCCCAGAGGGTGCCTTGAGTTCTGCGGTTTCAGAATCAGCCGTCTCGTCTAGCATCACATCTTCATCAATTTCGACCTCTTCATCAATCAGCCCGGCTTCTTGTGCCTGTGCCACATCTGCCACAATCTGACCCGGAAGAATCGCCATCCCCACCAGACTGTCACCCTTGCGAAGCGACATCGATCGCACCCCACGCGTGGCCCGACCCAACGGCCGAAGCTGTTCGTGATTGACGCGGAAGTGAATTGATCGCCCCTGACTCGTCCCAATAATGATGCTGTCATCAACACAGGCCAGCCGCACCCAGCGCAGTTGATCGCCTTCCTCCAGTGAAATCGCGATCAGTCCGTTGGCGCGAATGTTACCAAACGCAGCGAGAGCCGTCTTTTTGATGTAGCCCTTGTTGGTCAACATCACCAGATATTCGTTGTCGCTAAACTCGCTGACGGGAATGATCGAAGTGATTTTTTCGTCATGAGGAATCGGCAGAAGCTGCACGATCGGCATTCCTCTCGCCGTCCGAGATGCGGTGTGAATCTGGTAAGCTTTGGCATGGTAGACAACGCCGCGATCGCTAAAGAACAAAACGCTATCGTGATCGCAACAGGTGAGAAAATGCTCCACCGCGTCGTCTTCTTTCATCCGCGCTCCTGCTTTGCCACGAGTCGCCCGATTTTGAGACTCAAACGCATCGACGGGCATCCGCTTGATGTAGCCTTGCTCCGTGAGGAGAATCACCGCTTTTTCGTTGGCAATTAAGTCAATGTCGCCTAGCTCATCTTCAGACTGTTCGATAATGGTGCGACGAGGATTGGCGTGGGCGGCCCGCAGTTCGGTGACCTCGGTTTCGATGATTTCGAGAACTCGTTCGCGTCGGGCGAGAATGTCTTGCAGGTCAGCAATTTGAGTCTGCAAATCATCGTGTTCTTGCTGAATCTTCTCGGCTTCTAAGGCCGTCAATCGACGCAGTTGCATTTGCAGAATCGCATCCGCTTGCGCTTCAGATAGACCGTAGGATTCGATCAGTTCTTGTTTGGCGGTAGGCGCGTCGGCGGCGTGACGAATCAGGGCAATGATGCGATCGAGATTCGCCAAGGCAATCAGCAAACCTTGCAGCAGATGGTCACGTTCTTCGGCTTTGCGAAGCTGCCAGCGAGTCCGACGGGCGATCGTCTCAATCCGAAAATCCAAAAAGACTTGTAGAAAGCTGCGAATCGTCAGCAGTTGCGGTTCGTTATTAACCAGCGCCAGCATGTTCGCCCCAAAGTTGGACTGGATGGGGGTTTGCTTGTACAGGTTGTTCAAGACGACACGCGGGTAGGCATCCCGACGCAACTCGATCACAATTCTCATGCCATCGCGATCGCTCTCGTCTCGAATGTCAGAAATGCCGTCAATTTTCTTGTCGTTGACCAGTTCGGCAATCTTTTCGATCAGGGCTGCTTTATTGGTTTGGTAGGGCAACTCGGTAACGATGATGGCTTCGCGATCGGGTCGGCCGCGATGTTCGATAGTTTCGATCGTCGCCACTCCGCGCATGGTGACAGAACCGCGACCCGTCGTATACGCATCTCGAATTCCACTGCGACCGAGAATCTGCCCCCCCGTGGGAAAGTCAGGGCCAGGAATGTACTGCATCAACTCCAAATCGGTCAGATCGGGATTGTGAATCAGCGCAACCAAGCCATCGATAATCTCGCCTAAATTGTGCGGCGGAATATTCGTTGCCATGCCGACTGCAATCCCCGAAGATCCATTCAGCAATAGTTGAGGAATCCGCGCTGGAAGGACGGTCGGTTCTTGCTGAGAGCCATCAAAGTTATCGGCGAAGTCAACCGTTTCAGCCTCAATATCTCGCAACAGAGCGTTCCCTGTCAGCGCTGCCAGACGACACTCGGTATATCGCATCGCGGCAGGCGGGTCATTGTCGATCGACCCAAAGTTACCATGACCACTGATCAACGGAGTCCGCATTGAGAAGTCTTGCGCCATCCGCACCAAAGCGTCATAAACCGCCGTATCGCCGTGAGGGTGAAATTTACCCAACACCTCCCCGACCACCCGCGCACATTTACGAAAGGGGCGATCGGCGCTCAGCCCCAGTTCGTGCATGGCGTAGAGGATGCGACGATGCACCGGTTTTAGACCATCTCTAGCATCGGGTAGCGCCCGCCCTACGATCACGCTCATCGCGTATTCCAGGTACGATCGCTGCATCTCACCCCGGAGATCTGTAGGGACGATCCGATCTTGAGAAGGCGGCTCCTGGGAGAATGTCATATCGTGAAAAGCTCCGAAAGTGTGAATTTTGACCCGCGAACAGAAGAAACCTAGAAAGTATACTCGCCAGGTCTACGAATGTCTAAATTTTATCATATTGGGAGGCTTTCGTGGGGCTGAAGGCCGCGTGGAATCTAGGGTTTTGGCTGGTACAGAGGGATCGAGCGCTAGCGGGAATTTGAGGACGATCGTACTAGCGAGAGGGAGGAGGGAGGAGGGAGGAGGACTTTCTCAGGTCGCCCTTTGCGTAGAGGCACAAACCTGGTTTCCTGTGAGACAATGGGTTAGGTAAACGAATGTAAACAATTCTCAGACAGGACTCGATCGACCATGCGCGTAATTTTGATGACAGGCAAAGGAGGCGTAGGCAAAACCTCTGTAGCCGCCGCCACCGGACTAAAATGTGCTGAACTTGGTTATCGAACCCTTGTCCTGAGTACCGATCCGGCTCACTCGCTCGCAGACAGTTTTGACCTGGAGTTGGGCCACGAACCTAAGCTCGTCCGCCCTAATCTCTGGGGCGCAGAATTAGATGCCCTGATGGAGCTAGAAGGCAACTGGGGAGCCGTCAAACGCTACATCAGCCAAGTTTTGCAGGCACGAGGCTTAGAAGGCGTACAGGCAGAAGAGTTGGCGATTCTGCCAGGCATGGATGAAATCTTTGGACTGGTGCGGATGAAGCGGCACTACGACGAAGGCACGTTTGATGTCTTGATCATTGACTCCGCCCCAACTGGGACGGCTCTACGACTCCTCAGCCTGCCTGAAGTTGGCGGATGGTACATGCGAAAATTCTACAAGCCATTACAGGGAATTTCGGTCGCGCTGCGTCCCTTAGTAGAACCGATTTTTCGTCCCTTAGTAGGCTTCTCGCTGCCTGACAAAGAAGTCATGGATGCGCCCTATGAGTTTTATGAGCAGATCGAAGCGCTCGAAAAAGTCTTGACCGACAACACACAAACTTCAGTCCGACTGATCACAAACCCTGAAAAAATGGTGATCAAAGAATCGCTGCGGGCCCACGCCTATCTGAGTTTGTACAATGTTGCAACCGATATGATCGTCGCCAATCGCATCATTCCAGAATCCGTCACCGATCCCTTCTTTCAACGCTGGAAGGAAAACCAAACGCAATATCGTCAAGAAATTCACGACAACTTTTCGCCCTTGCCTGTCAAAGAAGTGCCGTTGTATTCAGAGGAGATGTGCGGACTGGAAGCGCTCGATCGCCTCAAAGAAACCCTCTACCCCGGCGATGAAGATCCCGCGCAAGTCTACTACAAAGAAACGACGCTGCGAGTGGTGCCAGAGCAAGGCGGCTACAACCTGGAACTCTACTTACCAGGAATTGCCAAAAGTCAGGTCGAGTTGAGCAAAACAGGCGACGAGTTAAACATTCGCATCGGCAACCATCGACGCAATCTAGTCTTGCCACAAGCGTTAGCCGCGCTCAGTCCATCGGGCGCAAAAATGGAAGACGACTATCTCAAGATTCGGTTTTCTGACCCCGCAAAAGTTTAGATTGTGGAATAACGGTGAAGCTTAATGGCTAACAACCTTTGCTTCACCATCAAGATCTCTGTTTCTTCCGTTGCAGCACAGGATTAGGCTGCGGGCTTCCTGGCTATGGCATTGATTCGATCAATGCTCTTAATGCTTTGTTCACGAATTCAGGCGTTGTAAAAACCTGAGCTACATCCTCATCTAGAACGACAACCGTTAAGGTCTGCGTCTCATCACGAGCAGCAAACCGATTGGGCTTCGTCTTCTGGTAATCAAAGCGATATTCGGCTAGAAGCTCGTCTTGAGAATTCTGTGTAGGGTCAGAGGACGTTTTGCTCATAATTCTCACGCTCTTTGCGAGTAGAGACGGGCACTCATGATACAGATACCACTCGATCGCTCAGTAAAGGCAATCAACCGCAATCGATTTTGCTGAGAGTGACCAACAATAATCTCTCTTCTTCAGATTCGCGGTTGCTTTTGACTGATCCCACTCAAACTCCATGCCTAGATCATATTTGATCGTTTAAAGAGTGTAGTAGCCTTATGCGGAGGTCTGCTGTAATTGTCTGCTCCAACGTAGAGCTAGGTGGCGCAGTTACGGTTTAGATTTCACCAAAAAGCTGAGTAATCAAGCTCTTTCGATACGGACGGTGCTTTGCCTTTCTCATTAACTAAAATTCTCAGGTTGTGGGCGTTGCGATAGCTACGATCGAGATCACAAAAAACAAGCACACCCAGTTTCTTAGCGATCGCTTGACTAAGTTCTATGACTCGTTGTTCATCAAAAATCTTGATGTCTTCGGCTCTCCTAGACCTCGTGTGTAGAGTTTTGTGAAGCACCAAAGCAAGATAATAGCCTCAAACGGAAATGTTTGAAATTATGAAAACCGTAACCCTTCCGTTTAATGAGCTTAATTTTCGTGTTGATCCCCTCGGTCACTCCACTGGTGGTTCGATGCTCAAAGTAATTGCAAATACCATTCAGGTGCTCACGAATCATGTCCGCGGAATCTTGATAAAAAAGCTGAGCCAGTCGGTGCCATCGCTGAAATTTTATTTTGGCTGAGTGGATCGTTCTTGACTTTTCATAAATCTGGCTGAGGTCTTCTTTCAACTCATACGCAATCGTTAAACAAGGAAATGCTTTCAACCCTTCATCTAAGCGTTGTCTTTGCTCATCGCTCAACTCTTGTCGATTCTTCCACAGTAAATGCGGTAATCCTTTAAATTTCACCTTCATCTGTCGTCTTAAATGATTTAACTCCCGATTGATATGTTGCATCCCATGAAAGCGGTCATAGACAATCTTGGCGTTGGGAAACACCGCCTCAATGACTGCGGTGTAGCCGCCCCACCTATCCACACTCACTTCTTTCACCCCTGCTCTGACTTCGAGAGGATAGGCTTCCAGCATGGCTTTCACCTCCTCTTGTTTGTGGCTGTCCAGTACATCCAGTAGGGTATGTTGGTCGATGTCCACGACGGTTGTGACAAAATCTTGATGCCCCTTGTGCTGACTAAATTCATCCAAGCTTAAACGTTCCGGCAATGGCTCAACTTTTTTATGGTATGAACCGCCTGGGCATCAAAAATCTGGCGCACGGTGGCAATGCCCAGCCCTTCTCGGCGGCTCACCTCCTCCAAACTGGATTGCTTCACTTGTTCGTAAATCGCTTGGGCATAACGAGGCGTATAGGCATGTCGCCCACTCATAAACTCCAAGACTTCGCTATGAAATCGTTGACAGTGTTCACACTGAAACTGCCGTCGGGGAACTTGAAGATAGACCGGCTTGCCAAAGACCGGCAAGTCCCGAATCAGCACTGTGGTGGTTTGATTAATCCAATCTAAGGTCGCTCCACAATCGGGGCAAGCAATGGTTTGATTGAGACATTTAAGTTTCAAAAAAACGACTCCATCGACTTCATGACAACCATCGACGGTGACGTAGGGTAAGTGAAGGAGTGTATCCAGGTAGATGTCCATACCCCAACCTCGAAATGTACACTACTCTACAATTATCACACGAAGTCTAGGAGAGCCCGAACTTGTTTGGTACTAAAATGCTTTCACCTATTTTTCTAGCCAAAACTCATGACAACCGAAAATGGACTACCCGAAAGCAAAATTGATATTCTGATCGACCAAGTTGGCAGATTGACTGAAGTTGTGACTTATGGTTTCGTCGAAATTAAAGAAGCGAATCGGCAATTGGGCATCAAGCTTGACCAGCTAGGCGACAGAATTGAGCAAACGATCGCGGGTATTGAGGAAACCAATGTCAACATTAAAGAGACCAATGCCAACATTAAAGAGACCAATAACAGCATTAAAGAGACCAATACAAAGCTAGATGAAGCGGCTAGAGTTCGAGATAGACAGATCGATCGTCTCGTTGGCATTGTCGATCGTCAGTCTATGATGCTAGAAGAGATTTTGCGCCGTGAACAATCCGCCTGAGTCACAAATCTGCCCCGCGCTTCCCAAATTTTGATCGATACTGGAAATCAGTACTGAATCCAAGCAGAAAGGTAAGTAATGAAGCTACAAGCAACGGGAACTTCGCGGCTCGACTGGTCAGGAGATGGTCTGGCGATCGGCATTTTTGAAGACGAAATCGAACTCACGGGTGAACTGGCAGCCCTGGACGAAAAGCTGTCTGGCACGATTAAAGATTTGGTCGCTGATTTTGAATTTAAGGGCAAACCTGGCAGCACTGTCTCCACAAGAGTTGTGGGTAGCCCCATTCGCAAGCTGATTTTGGTGGGATTGGGCAAATCAGACGCGCTAAAGTTGGATGGTTTGAGACGTGCCGCCGCCGCCAGTGCCAAACTTGCCAAAAAAGAACGCTGCAAAACCCTGGGAATCAGCCTGCCTGTGTGGAATGGAGACGCTGCTTTGACCGCAGAAGCGATCGAGCTACGCATCGCATTTCTAGCTGAGTTGCAAACAGTAGTTGAGAGCGTCGAAATTATTGAAGCGATCGCTGTTTGTCGTGATCCAAAAGATGACAAATTTCTTGAACTAAGCTAATCGACTTTCAACTTGCACAAGCTAACTCTGCAACCCTTTTACAATAGGAAGCGGGCTATCAATCTAAATGTCGATCCGCTTAGCAGTCAGTGGTCGAGCTACCTGCATCCTCAGCAGTGATAAAGACCTCCTTGTACTTCATCCTTTTCAGGAAATTGAAATCGTGACACTAGCAGATTTTCTGTCACGCTGCTAATTTGTTTTCACTTGCAGGCGTTGCGGATGGGAGCGATCGTGTTCACTGCCTGCGATCAACAGCCCCAATCTCTGTCGATACTCTGCGAGTTCTTGAAATACATCACTCAACTCTTGCTTCCTAACAGGTTCTTTATTTGTTTCGCGGCTTGAGAAATACTGAACACTTAAAGAACAAGTATACAAGTTCGCGCTGCCAAGTTAAATCCCTATAAGTTGCCTGCATTGGCACGATACGAATTCTAACGCCATCAACGTGAGTGTGAAGGTTTTTCAAAAGGAGTCGGCCGTTCTCATAAGTGTCTGAAGGAAAATAAAGCCGTACTTCACCGCCTTGCGCCATACATTCAAGATTTTCATATTTTTTGATGACTTTTTGTAGATTGCATGTCTTAACCTTCTTCCATGCTTTTGCATCAATGACTACGTTACGAGAGGGAATATAGAAATCAGGATTTTGTTCATTAGAACTTATTTTTGATTGAAGAGATGGCTTTATCTGAATTAGTTCTATTTCCTGCTCAGTCAGCCTATCTTCTCCTTCCGGATCAACTAGCATCTTTAGTACAGTTATTTCACCCAGATCACCTAGCACCTTATTCTTTGAATTCTTGTAACGGTCAGGGACTGGATTATCCTTCAGGTCACTAAGCCGAATAGTAGGATCAGGATCGTAAACTACTGAAGCATCATAAGCAGTAGAGGTGAGGGGAATTACGACAGTTGATATCAATCCTGTAGATGCCAAAAAATTGTAAACGCCTACCGATGATTGAATAGAATCAGCAACATTTAAGACAGCCACAAGCTGCCTCACAACTTCGTTGCAGTTCTCAATAACACACTGAACATCAGGACTGAGATTATCAAGCCCAACACTCTGAAGACGATCAGCTTTGGCTCTAGTCTCACCCCAAAAATCGAAAGTTTGGTTAAGCAGATCTTGAAGCTCGCTACAACTTTCTAGAACACTCATTATCGACCTACAGTGTTCTGAATCTCTTCACCTTGTTCAATTACATTCTTAACTCGTGAAATTAGCTCGTTACAGGACTCAAGAATTGTTTGAACTTTTGTAGAAACTTCTCCAAGATCTGTTACTTCAAGCTGCCTAGCTTGTACGATCGTTTCTTCAAAGGACACGTTAGCTTCTTCCATCATTCTTTTTAGATCCTCTACCATATCAAGTACTGTCATCCTTGCCTCCAAAATTGTTAAAGTTTTGAGTTTTCATCGAATCGGTTGCTCCCAGATTTCATCAGAAATGTAGGGAATTCTAACGATTGTAGGTGACTTTGGGTTATAAGAAGTACCTCTATGCACAGCCGTACCTGAAGGTAGTCCAAGTGCTGCATGATTGCCAAGTAAACCGAAGCTTTCAGTCTCATTCGCTACTCGCAGTACTACTCTTTCTTCAATACACGCCTTTATTTGTTTAGTAAGTAGATCGGGACTCTGACTACAGTAGACAATATGTATACCAGTTACACGAGCTTGAGAGGCTAATATAGTGAGGCATTTCTCAATCTCTTTTTTAGTTGTGCTATCAGCAGTTTGAATGAAAAATGCCTCATCAATAATGAGGAAGGTACGGTTCTCTGTTCTACCAGATTTTTGCTTGAGTCCTTTAAGGCTTCTAGTCTTGAGAGAAAGCATTAACTCTCTCCGCCTCTCATGTTCTCCACATAGTTCTTTCAGAAGTCCTGCAAATTTCTCAACCTCGGTAACCATTCTGATGTTTTCATACTGGTTTGCAACAATTTGGAAATGTAATCCAGCTTGAAAATCCGCCAGAAATATTTGACTGAGTGGATTAGCATACAGAAGCTGATAAATAAGGAAGAACAAGAAATTTGTTTTACCAGCACCAGTAGTTCCAGCAACAACGCGATGGGGGCACTTTTCCCAGTTAGAAATGCACGGACTTCCATCCTCGCCGATTCCAACAATATACGCATCCTCAGTTATCTCATAGCTATGTTTTTGAATTAGCTCTGTAATCTTTAATCTGTTTAAAGAATCATCAGATTTTTCTTTATGAGATTCCTGCTCTTCATAGTTGCCAGAAAAAATGTCTAATGGTGTAAAAATTTTAAGGAAGCCAACGATCTCTTGATACGTAGTAATTTGACTGAGCGGCTTTAGATGTCCAATCTCTGGGAGACTAGAGTGATTGATTCTAGAAAACGCTGGGCTAGATCCTCGAACTAAGTCTTCTTGAGCGAGTTCACTTGATGATGAGTTCTCGCTACTGGAAAAACTCAGATTGGGTTGGTGAGTTTCATTGAAATTAGAAGGCACGATCGGGAAATTGAGAGAACCATCATCAAGGCTATTAAGCAACCCCGCAGAGCTAATCGTTTCCTTAATTAACCTGTGCTGTAGACTTTTGCCAGGTTCTTTTTGCCAGCCGTCCCACTCTGAATTCTTAGCAACTTGAACAATGCGGGTTGCCTGCAAACTATCTAAAAATCTTGGATCATCAGAGTTGAAAGTGACGATTGGATCAGTTTTCCGACCTATATCATTTCTGCTAACAACCTCTAACAAAGTATGCAGGATGGCAAATGTATCTCCTACGTTTTTTCCTAAAGCTTTAATGCTGTAATTGAAAAGCTGACCCTTGGAATAACAATCCTGATACCTTCTGTACAAGTCAAGCTCATGCCTTACAGAGCCATTTCTAGCTTGACTGTTACTGAGGCGAGTTACTAAATCATTGATTGCATTGCTCCAAAGCGCCTGCTCATCTGGAGAATCATAAGTTTTGAGCGTAATTTCTAAGACCAATTTTTCATAAGATGCTCCATCTAGAAGCTCTAATAAAGAGAAGTGGTTATCTAGTAGGCTTGTTTCAAATAAGTGGGGCAGGTAGCCTGTGAAACCTGGCTTCTCTACAAACTCATTACACTTAACGATCTCACCGATTGAGTTGATCCAATCAAGATCAGAAAAAATATCATCTTGATGATCCAAGACAAAGAATTGACTTAAGCTCCCTTTCGTTAAAAGACTAAATAGCTTTAGACACAACTCATTTCTCTCGCTTTCTTCTTGACTATTAATAAGTATGAAGAGCTTAAGCCTCCGCTCACTTGAGGGATCATATAAGTATCTCAATGAGAATGTGAGGCTCTGGCATACTTTGATTAAGGAATGAAGCAAAGCCTCATAATCGTAGTGACGAAAGAGATTTTGAAAATTGAAAGTACTCTCCTTTAAATTCATCTCAAAACATAGAGGAAAATTTTGGCTCACAGCTACTTCCCATTTAGTAATAAATCTTCTACTTTTTCCATTTATCTGACAACATGTTGAGATTTTCTTGTAAACTTTCACATCTAGGCTTTAGTACGCTTAACCTCTCCTGATTCTTTGCAGCATCGATGCTAAATTTAATAGATAATAGAAGGTAAATTCCGCTAAGGATAAAGGCTGATATCCGAACGAAAACAACAAATCCATCCATAAACCATAGCTCCTTACGTATAAATTACAGTGACATTTATCCTCCACCACCAGCCGCACCTAAACCCATAAAGATTATTATTACTACTAAGAACCCAACTATTACCTCCGCTAAGACACCAACCGTTAGCCATATAGCGGCATTTTTGAGCGTTGCTCCTGCTTCTTTTTTGTCTTCTAATACAGATTTAGTTAACTTTCTATAATCTGTTTCAAGAGTGCCAATTTTCTTCCGTAAAGATGAGCTTAATGAATCTTTTAAGGTATTTAGTTGAGCATTCGCCTGATCGTATTCCTCTTGGGTTGTAGCTGTTAAGCCAGCTAATCTTCTAACGCTTGAGGAAACATCACCTTGAAGCTCTGTATAACAAAAATCTTGATCGTGACGTTGAATAGATTGAAGAATAGAAGCTAAAAGGTACACATTAGCGTTATAAGAAATAGATAGGGCTGTCATCTTTCCGATTTGCCTATCTGAGCGTTCCATCCAGGATTTAACTAAACTGACATGCTTGTTTTTCTCAATCTCTAAAAACTGATTTAAAGTTAGTTCACCTGAAACACTTATGGCTGACGAAAAAATTACTGATATTTGTAAACTGTACTGCTTTAGAAGAGCGATTGTATTTTCGATTTCGGAAACTGTCTGCTGAGTTAGCTCTTTATCACTTGGTAACATATGGGCTTGAAGCTCGAAGGCAAAAGCTGCGACAAGCCTTCTTAAATCGTCATCCTTGCTAGCTACCTCCTTCAAAAAACGTTTTAGACTATTACCTAATGCTCCTTTAAATTCATCTCCCTGAGTTGCAGAATATCGCTTAAAAACTAACTTGATTTGAGCAAGGGCTTCTTCTTGAACTTTTTTGTTAGTAGCATTCAGCCCAAGATGTATCCCTCTTAACTGAGTAAAGCGAAGAATGTCTTTGGCAATCTCCATGTAGCTTGAGGCTGTGGACTTTTCATTGAAAAACTTAGATGTTGGCCCATAAATCCAGAATTCTAAAAACCTTTCATACTCGGCAGTAAATTCCCCACGGCTATCGAGCCGACGAACTGTTTTAATTTCTCGAATTTTTCGGTCTAAAACTTCATTTTGAATGCGTCTAGGCGGCTCAGATAAATTACCCCCTTGCGGATGCTGAATGTTATCTAAAGAAAACCCTGCCTCTCTAAGAGCTTCTGCGGCTGCCCAAGTAGTCAGGTCACTTTTCCGACTTTTAATCTCATTACACAGTAGCTTTAAGAGATCCTGACTCTCTTGAGAAACACATGAAGCTAACTTCTGTTTGAGAGGTGAAGGAATCCTCCCAAATCCTTGAAGAGCCAGCGATTTAATCGGGGGACTTGTCAGGTTTCTAACTACCGTACTAAAGGAAATAAGCGCAGTTTCAGGCTTGCTTTCAGCGATCGAGAAGAACATTTCAACTTGATCACCCGCATTTGACTGACTGTTAAAGATAAGACTGAGATCAGCAGCAGTTTCAACAGGCATTTGCTCATGTAGCTTTCCACCTTGCGACACAGGCTGAAGGTTTGGAAACTCCATCAGTCCACCTCTACTTTAACGACACGCTACAGAGATAACTTCGGTAATTGTTGGCTGCAATTACTAAACTCTACTGTGTATGATCTTTGGCACCCTGCAATATCCCGAACACAGTGGAGAGAAATTTCTGTGCAGACAATTTATAGTAACTTGACGATAACCATGATTAAGTAATTTAAATCACAGGTAAGCAACTTTAAAGCAACCTGATTTTTTGCTGAAAACTTGCGCTTAACGCAGAGCGATCGCCCCAAGCTCCAATTTCGCAGCGCAAACAATCCGCCTGAGTCACAAATCTGCCCCGCGCTTCCCAAATTTTGATCGATACTGGAAATCAGTACTGAATCCAAGCAGAAAGGTAAGTAATGAAGCTACAAGCAACGGGAACTTCGCGGCTCGACTGGTCAGGAGATGGTCTGGCGATCGGCATTTTTGAAGACGAAATCGAACTCACGGGTGAACTGGCAGCCCTGGACGAAAAGCTGTCTGGCACGATTAAAGATTTGGTCGCTGATTTTGAATTTAAGGGCAAACCTGGCAGCACTGTCTCCACAAGAGTTGTGGGTAGCCCCATTCGCAAGCTGATTTTGGTGGGATTGGGCAAATCAGACGCGCTAAAGTTGGATGGTTTGAGACGTGCCGCCGCCGCCAGTGCCAAACTTGCCAAAAAAGAACGCTGCAAAACCCTGGGAATCAGCCTGCCTGTGTGGAATGGAGACGCTGCTTTGACCGCAGAAGCGATCGCCGAAGGAATCGAACTCGCTCTCTTTGTAGACCACCGCTTTAAGTCAGAGCCAGACGACAAACCGACGATCGACGAAGTGCATCTTCTCGGTTTAGCAGATCAGGATGCTGCTGTTGATCAGGCGCACAAGGTCGTTTCGGGGGTATTTTTGGCGAGAGAATTGGTCGCGGCTCCGGCAAACTATGTCACGCCGATCACCCTGGCAGAAACAGCACAGACGATCGCTCAAGACTACGGGTTGCATGTCGAAATTCTCGAAAAAGAGGATTGTGAAAAGTTGGGAATGGGTGCCTTTTTGGGGGTCGCTCAAGCCTCCGATTTGCCGCCAAAATTCATTCATCTCACTTACAAACCTGAAGGAACGCCCCGACGCAAACTGGCGATCATTGGCAAAGGGCTAACCTTCGATTCGGGTGGGCTGAATATCAAAGGGGCCGGCAGCGGCATCGAAATGATGAAGACTGACATGGGCGGAGCGGGTGCCACTCTAGGAGCAGCCAAAGCGATCGCTCAAATCAAACCCGATGTTGAGATTCACTTCATCGTTGCAGCCACCGAGAATATGATTAGCGGTCGAGCGATTCACCCTGGCGACATTCTCACCGCGTCTAATGGCAAGACGATCGAGATCAACAACACCGATGCAGAAGGACGATTGACTTTAGCAGATGCGCTCGTCTATGCCGAGAAATTGGGCGTGGAAGCGATCGTTGACCTCGCTACTTTAACGGGAGCCTGCGTCGTTGCCCTGGGAGATGACATTGCGGGACTGTGGAGTCCTGATGATGAAGTTGCCAATCAGTTTCTAAAAGCGTCTGAAGCGACGGGCGAAAAAATTTGGCGGATGCCAATGGAAGAAAAGTACTTTGAAAGTATGAAGTCGGGCATTGCGGACATGAAAAACACGGGCGCTCGTGCAGGCGGTGCCATCAGTGCGGCGATCTTCTTAAAGCAGTTCGTTAAAGAAACTCCCTGGGCCCATTTGGATGTTGCGGGGCCGGTTTGGGCAGATAAGGAAAACGGCTACAACGGCTCTGGGGCAACAGGGTATGGAGTGCGCCTGCTGGTCGATTGGGTGATGAGCTAGAGAAGGGATGAAGGATGGGCGATCGAGGCAACACGAATTTGATGAAGTTCTTCGATTCGATTAAAGAGTCAGGTTGCCCTCTAAATGTCTGAAAGTCCCCCAAATTGGGGGGTTGGGGGGCAGAAGACATTAATAACGAAGCAAAAAATTCACGTCAATTTACAACTTTGCTGCGATCGTTCTGAATTCCCAAAAAATAAGCAGACAACTCTTCGATCGTACAGGTAGAAGTTGCTTCTTTACGAACGACGATCGCGGCCGCAGCAGCGGCAAAATCGGCGGCAACCAGGGGAGAAATTTTGGTGGCGAGGGCGGCAGTCAACATAGCGCTAAAGGTATCTCCTGCGCCGATCGTGCGCGTTTGAGGAGAAGGTTTGGCGTAGATGCGGTAGGGCGGGCGATCGCGTTGCAGAATCACCGCTCCGTCTCGATCCAGGGTAACAGCGGCCAGTTGCGCTCCGGTGAGATTCAAGATCCAGTCGGCTTGTGTGGCGACCCAATCGGCGCGAGATTGTTGGCTGATATCCGTTTCGCCCAAAAGTTGCAAAACCTGATGATAGTTGGGTTTGACGGCCGTTACACCAACATTTCGATAAGCCGATAACTGTTTGGCATCGACGACGATCGGTTTCGGACTTTGTAATTGAAGGTGAGCGATCGTGTGAATGATTCGAGGAGTCAAAATACCGTAACCGTAATCAGAAATGATCATGGCATCACAATCAGAAAAGCGATCTCTGAGATGATCAATAAGCTGCTGTTCTAAATCGGGTGAAATCGCTTCAGTGGTGCCCTGATCCAGTCGTAACAATAGTTTTGCACCGTCCAAAATTCTTTGTTTTGTCAGCGTCGATCGATTAGCATCTCCCAAAATTTGATCCGTGTTCACATCTTGTTTGAGCAAAGCCTGACGAAGTAGCGTTCCTTCCCAATCGTCTCCAATGACTGAAAACAAGCGCACCTGACAACCCCAACTGCGAAGATTGACGGCAGTGTTAGCGGCTCCTCCAGGCAGATTTTGCACCTGTGACAGCGTAACGACGGGAACAGGAGCCTCCTGACACAAGCGAGTAGCCGACCCTTCGAGATAGCGATCGAGCATGGCTTCCCCAATCACCAAAATCTGGAGATGAGGTAAGCGATCGAGAAAATGAGCAAGTTCCTTCATTGGAGAATTTGGTTGGCGGCCTCGATTAAATCAGTCACTTTATAGTGGGGCACTCGCTGTGGTGAGAGAACCCATTCCGTCTCGTTGCCGTTGTCGATGAGAATCGTTTTGCACCCCGCACGATGTCCGGCTTCGATATCGTTGAGAATGTCTCCAATCATCCACGATCGCTGCAAATCAATGCTGTGTTTTTGGGCTGCTTTGACAAGCATTCCGGGGCTAGGTTTGCGACAGTTGCAGGCGATCGCGTACTTGGCAATTTTCCCAGAGAGATGATGGGGACAGTAATAGAAGCCCGTCAGCGGCACGTCGATCGCGTCTAACAACTCACGAATTTTCTGCTCGACGAATGACAACTCTGTTTCTGAAAAGAATCCTCGCGCAACACCTGATTGATTAGAAACAATGATAAGTTTGAAACCAGACTGATGCAGCGATCGCAACGCTTCTTCTGCCCCAAAAGATAAAGTAATGAGATCAGGATCAACATTGTAAGGAATATCAGGAATTAGCGTGCCATCTTTATCTAAGAAAACAGCAGGAACCATAGCTCATCTACAGAGGTTGACTCAAGGATAGGATGTTTCGTTCATCGGCACAACCATCACTTCAGGAATCACTGTTTCGGCAGGTTGGGTGAGAATAAAGCGAATCGTCTCAGCTACATTTTTGGGATCTTGCAGATTTTCGAGTGGCGTATCAGGGAAGCGATCGAGAATAAAAGGCGTTTGCATTCCCCCCGCGATCACAGCCGTCACTTTGACTTTATGAGGACGCGCTTCGACATGTAAAGCGTGACTAAATCCAAGCAGTCCCCATTTACTGGCATGATAAGCGGAAGCGTTTGCCCAGGCTCGTTTTGAGGCGGTTGAGGCGATGTTAACAATATGTCCGCTTTTGCGTTCCTTCATCTGTGAGATAACTGCTTTCGACAAGATAAAGGGAGCGCGTAAATTGACGGCAAGAATCCGATCCCAATCCTGAATTCCCATCTCTTCAATGGGTACTGTCAAATCCGTTCCAGCATTGTTGATCAGAATGTCTAAATGTCCATGCTGACTAATGATTTTCTCAACGGCTGAGAGAATCTGATTTTCGTCCGTGACATCAAGTTTGAGCGCGATCGCTTTCCCACCTTCTGCGCTGATTTCTGCCGCCACTTTTTCCGCCAGTTCTTCTCGAATATCGGAAACGATCGTCACGACATCGGCCGCCGCCAGAGTTCGACAAATCGCTTCTCCTAATCCTTGAGCGCCACCCGTGACGATCGCGACTTTTCCATTGAGTTCTTGCATACTATCTCCTAACTGATTAGTGAATAAATGACTGCATATCAGAGGCCATCGCTTTTTCCATTCCTCCAATATTCTGGGTATTTCCCATCTCTTCCATGACCCATTTCTCCACCAGTTCACACAGTAGATGAATCACGACAATCTGCACTTCTTGAATATGTTGGGGATCGCTGGCAGGAACCACGATCGCTAAATCTGCTAACCGCCTCACTTCACCTCCATTACCGCCCAGGATAGCAATCGTACGAATGCCACGCTGATTGGCGGACTTAAAAGCTTGAATTACATTGCGCGATCGTCCACTCGTACTGATGCCAATCAAGACATCATGCGGTTGAGCAAAGGCTTCGACTTGACGAGAAAAGATCTGATCAAAGCCGAGATCATTTGACCAGGCCGTTAGCAGCGCAGAATCAGCCGTCAGTGCTAACGCAGGCAGACCCGGACGATCACCTAATTTGAACCGTCCCACAAACTCCGCCGCACAGTGTTGAGCATCCGCAGCGCTGCCCCCATTCCCACAGAGCAAGACTTTTCCGCCTCGCACAAAGCAATCACTCAGAATCACCGCAGCATTAACGATTTCACTTTGCAGGCATTGCTGAGATTTTTGAATTGCATTCAACACGTTGTTAAAGCCACGATTAATGACCCTGTACGAATCGGATGCAATGGGCGTTTTGCGAATTAGAACCGACTGATAAAGCTGTGCGACATCATCTGCTACTTTTTGCCAGGTGAAATGCTCATTGGCACGACGCACCGCTTGATGGCTCAAAGTTTCAAGCAGTTTGGGATGATTATACAAGTGGGTCAAACGATGAGCGATCGCCCCCAAATCATTCGCTGGCACCAGATATCCCGTTTCTCCATCGCGCACCGAAAACTTCACGCCGCCCACATTTGAGCCAATCACAGGCGTTCCGCAGGCCATCGCTTCGATCGGCGTAATGCCAAACGGTTCGTACCAAGGTGTCGTGATAAACACGTCGGCAGCACTGTAGTAATAGCGCAACACTTCTCGCCCTTTGCGTCCTACAAACTGAATGCGATCGCTCACGCCTTCCAAATCCGCGATCGCTTGGAGCCGCTCTACTTCTTTGACAATGCGCGGGTCAGGATCAGTGAGTTCGCCGCCCACCAGCACCAATTTTGCAGGCACTTCTGACTGACGACAAAACTGAGCAAACCCTTGAATCGCTGTATCCACGCCTTTACGAGGCACCATTCGACCCAGTTGTAGAACGATGCGATCGTCGGGCATCATTCCCAGAGCAACACGGGCGAGGGCTTTATTGAGACTCCAAAATTCAGAGGGGTCAAACCCACAGGGGATCAGCGTAATCTTGTTGGGGTCAGCGTTGTAGAGTTGCGTCAGGTCGGCTTCATCTTGGGGACACTCGGCAATAATGCGATCGGCTTCAGCCACAATACGATCTTCAATGGCAAAGCGATCGTCGGGAAATTCGTCTGCCTGCCCTTGATGAAAGCGTCTAACTCGCCCCAATGCGTGAAATGTAATCACAAAGGGTATATGCAGCAAGCGTTTGATTTCAGCCGCCACCAGTCCAGACATCCAAAAGTTAGCGTGAATCAGATCGTAGGAGTAACGGGCGCAAAACTTCAGCATATAAGCCGTAAAGTCTGGCATCCAGGGCAACAGATCTTCTTTGCGAACGTCATGAGGCGGCCCAGCGGGGACATGGATCAACCGAACGCCTTCAGTCCATTCTGCGATCTCTGGCAACAGGGGATGGTCACGACGAGTAAAGATATCGACTTCATAACCTCGTTTGGCCAGGTGCTTGGCGAGTTGTCCCACATATACATTTTGTCCACCACTGTCCACTCCTCCGAGAATGCCAAAGGGTGAGGCGTGTTCACTAATTAAAGCAATGCGCTTCATGAAATTATGTTGGTGTGAAGGGACATTTGACTTTCAATAGGTTTTCTTTACTTCGTTGTTTGATGCTTCTGCCCCCCAACCCCCCATTCTGGGGGACTTTCGGATCAGAGTAAGGCGCTCGTTACCATTCAAAGTCCCTCACTTGTGGGGGATTTAGGGGGCTGCTCGGATTCACAACCGTTATGAGAAGGTTCATTAAATTCAGGTTGTAAAGAACAACGAGTTTATATAGAAAGATGGGTTGCAGGACGACGATCGCACACTCGCGCAAAGGCCCGATCCCAATCTCGAACAAATCGCTGAATGTTAAATCGTTCTTGAGCGACTCGCTTTGCACCACGACTGAGATAGTGAGCTTCGGCAGGAGATTTAAGAAGGGTTTGCATGATTTCAATTAAGCGATCGACGTTGGTATCCACATAGCCAGAAACGCCATTTTCGATTACCGTAGCCATTTCTGTGGTTGCTAATCCAATAATCGGCATCCCCAACATCATCGCCTCACAGACCGCCAATCCCAGACTGGTATAGCGAATCGGATTAAAGAAAAATCGGTAGCGCGATTCAAATTGAGCTAGACGATCGTGATGAATTTCTCCCAGTCCATCTAGCGCTTGAGATTGCATTCCCACCAGGTCGATCGGGATGTTTTGACGAACGCGATCGTAGATATCTAGTCCTAGTCGTCGCCCTCGTTGCTTGAGTCCATTCACCACCACCACACCCCGCGCCAGTTCACCTGTGTATTCAACGGTTTCGGGCACGATGACTCCATGTTCAATGACACAAGTTGGAGTGCGGCCACTGTTCCACATCAGATCGTTAAAGTGAGTTACATGCGCCAACAATACATTGGGATCATCCACAATATGCTGAGTCTCTGTTGGACTGTCACGAGGCGGATCGTGTTCTAAATAAATGCGCGGTAGCTGTCGCTGCTTTTCTGACAAGATCTCATATTGATCTTCAAGATAGTTTTTGCGCGACTGAAACAGAATGCAATCAAACTCTTGGTGTTGAACTTCTTCTGCGGGCAGGTCATGTACATTGTCGCCCCAGTTAAATCCAGCTAACTTACCGCCATAGCCTTCAGGACGATCGGGCTTGACGGGCAAAAAGAACTGATGAGGCGACTGCACCAAATAATAGAGATAGCTCCCATGTACATGCCAGGTGAGAATGCGAAGAGATTGCATAAATAGAAGTTCTGCACAGTGAGCAGTTAAAGTGAGCAGTTAAGGTGAGCAGTTAACTTGCTGATGCTTTATCTTCTAAAATTTGACCCTGAGATGCATTGGGCATTTGCCTAACATGAGATGAATTTGGGTGTTTCAGGATTGTGCGATCGCACAACGAGTAAGCTTTTTGGTCAAGCGATCGTAAAATAAGAGCCAATCTAATCTGCACCGCATCATCAAAAAGACGGGGATTCAGTCCCGTTAGTGAAGCGATCTTATCCAGTCGATAACTGAGTGTATTGCGATGAATCGATAGCCTGTTGGCCGTGGGCGAAGGATTACAATTTTCGGCAAAAAAGATCTGTAGGGTATCGATCAATTCTGGCTCTTGATCTAATGGACTGAGTAAATGTTTAGCCAGATCAACTTTTGTATTTTCATCTGCAATTCCTACAAAGGCCGCCGCTCCCAACGCATCTAAACAGTGAACTTGCTTTTCTCCGATAAACCGATGACCCAACGATAAAGCAGCACGAGCATCTTGATACGATCGCGCCAATCCTTGAATGCCTGGATGATAGCGACCAATGCCAATATTCATCAACGTACTAGTGTCACAGTGGAGGCGATTTAATAACGCAGTGCTGGCCCGTTTGAGAGCTGACAAATTAGCCCAAGATTGATTGCTCGGCAGGTCAGCCCGATCGCTCCACGCTGCCAAATCTTGAGTACTGCTGGCTTTG
This sequence comes from Phormidesmis sp. 146-33, assembly GCF_052939515.1. Lineage (NCBI taxonomy): Bacteria > Bacillati > Cyanobacteriota > Cyanophyceae > Leptolyngbyales > Leptolyngbyaceae > Phormidesmis > Phormidesmis sp. 146-33. Next base: position 3,084 of record NZ_JBJPHU010000073.1, on the reverse strand, counting down.
AGAACCGCAATTTCACTACTGCCAATGTAAGCACAAATGGTATCACTGGGTAAATGAAAAAAGCTAACAATACTACTAATAATCAATTGCACTCGTCGCTGAATCTGAGCATCTAACACTTCATATTGTTCGCTCTGAGACGACGATAGATAATCTGACGCATCAATCAAAATCACAGCACGAGGGCGCGTAAAATCGAGTCCCAAAATCTGAGCTTCTCGCAAAACGTCTCCCTCATTGGTGGCAGGGTTTCTCAGCAGATCGTAGATAAATTTGTTTTTAAGCTCATGAGGATTGGGCGATCGCGGCGGCAAAACAACCTGACTGACCACTAGCTCGATCAGCACCTTTGCCAGTCTGGGAGAAATGGTTTCGCCGCTTTCCAGAGTTGTGACGATGATAGTACCCGTCTGCCCAGCAACGTGAAAAGGAACCTGGAGTGGAGACGGATCAGATAGAACGAGACTGAGCGGGAGTCCGACGAATTTTGAGTGGGTGCTGGTGATGATTTTGGTGCGATCGTCCACTACAAATACTTGAGCATCCAACAACTCAGTTACCCGTTCGGTGACGGCTCTGGCGGCTCGTTTGAACGCTAAAACTTCTCGTGTCATGCTCATAGGGATCAAGCCCTTTCTCGACTCACATCCGGCTGTCGATCTGAAGGGCACCCCAAGCCGATCGCGTCTAACAGCGCCAGATGGCGCTCTCCCTGAGCCGTGACCCAATGCGACAGCACCCCGCCCCCAAACTCATCTGACCACCCAACGCGAATGGGAATCTCTGCCAGATAGCACACATACGCCAACGGATAAGGCGACTGGGAATCTTGAGGAAACAAAATCGCTGCGTCAAACTGCTCCGATCGCAACATCTCAATCAACGGCAACAGGGCGAGAGAATTGCAGTCCAACGTGCCTGTAGGGTGAGCCAATGCTCGATGTAACAGCACCTCATCCACCGCAGGCAAACTGAGCGCCACCCGGCTCGATTGAGGAGAACAAAGCAGCGTAATCATCACGTCTGGCAAGGCTCGTTTGAGTTGTTTGAGGGCAGGACTCAGCGTGATCAATTCGTCAGCATTTCCTAACTGCACCGCGAGAATCTTCTGCACCGTGCGCCATTCAGCGGGCAACATACACACCCTCCTCAAGCAACTGTTTTGCCTGTTGAATCACGGAGAGAATACGATCGTCAACGGTAGTGTGAATGGCTCGATGACGATTTTGATCAAGCGGTGCCCAACGCTGGGGATCTGATCCCGAAAACACAACAACACTTGGAGTTTGTAATGCTGCGGCTAAATGAGAAACACCCGTATCATTACAGATTAGCAGTCGTGACTGACTCAACAAAGCGGCCAGCGTTCCCAAGCTGGTGCAACCCGTTAGATTGAGGGCGGATGATTGCATTTTCTCGACTACAGACTCCGCGAGTGCAGCTTCAGACAGCGATCCCGTTATTACCACTTGCAGACCTAGTTCAGTCAAACCATCTCCCACAGCGGCAAAGTTTTCGACGGCCCAACGACGATCGGGCACACTTGCGCCGGGATGAAGGCACACATAATTTTGAGTTAGATTTTGAGTTAGATTTTGAGTCAGCCCATGCGTTTCTCTAACGGTTTGCAAACTCTGCCAATCTTCTATTAGTAAGGGAAACTCTAACCCTTCTTGTTGCGATGGAATGCCTAAAAATTCGATTAATTTGAGATAACGTCTGACTTCTGACTCGGACTCTTGAAACGGTAAAAAAGAATTGGGATCAGGGCAATCTGTTGTAAAAAATCCTGCCGTTCTATGGGCACTCAGCGCTTGCACGATCGCATTCGTCACCACCCCGCTCCCATGCATCTGAATCGCTAAATCAAAATTGCGATCGCGCATCTCTTTCTGAAATTTAGCAAACCGCTCAGAGTCAGAAGACTGTTCTGGAAGCCCTGGATAGCCTGGAAATTCAATCAGTTCGTCGATCAAGTGAGGAAAGCGATCGACCAGTCCTTTGTTTGCAGGTAAACCAATTAATGTAATTTGAGCTTGAGGACAGGCTACTCGCAACGCTCTCAGAGCAGGCGTGACACAAAGAAAATCCCCTAACCCTGGTAGTGCGCGAAACACAGCAATCCGCTGTAATAACGTTGGATCTAATGGCACAGCATCTCCCACAATTAAGTTTGTCTACGAAATCTACAGCCTCTTCTGCAAAATAAGCATCATCTTTGAGAGAGAGGAAGCGATCGAGCTAATCTCGCCTGAGACAGAGATAGAGCGGATTTGGACTGTGCATCATAAACTGAAGATGCAAAATGCTGCTTTGTTCAAACGTAAATTCGCCCCCTGGCGAGTAACTCGAAGAGATTTGTTTTTTGCGTTGTCAAGCTTCTGCCCCCCAAGCTGACAATTCTGAGGAACTTTTAGACCAGATTTTGGGTTCAAAGTCCCTCAATCGTGGGGAATTTAGCTTGCTCTCCCGGATTAATAACGGTAGCGAAAGATGGCGTTGCTGATTGGATGAATTTGTGGGAAGCGTCCATCTTTTCGCCCCCTAAATCCCCCAAAATTGGGGGACTTTGAACTGAAATTCTTGGCTTAAAGTCCCCCAAAATTGGGGGGTTGGGGGGCAGAAAGCTGAATCACGAAGCGGAAAAACTCCTATCGAACTGACTTTTTTAAGGGGGTTTGGGGGATCACACCGTCGGAGGCATAGCCCAGAGATCCCCGTCAATTACCCTCAGAAAGGAAGGCGTTGATTAGAAAGTTGCACATCGCGTAAATCAACTACTCTAATAAGTAAGAAGTGTACTTTTAATCTTGAGAAGTGTACTTTAGCGTTTTGTCGTTTTTGCGGGAGCCTGCTCGATCATGTTTAATCTAGGCTGGACAGAGGTTGTCATTGTTTGCGTTGTCGCAATTTTGATTTTTGGCCCCAAAAAGATTCCCGAATTGGGCAGCACCTTTGGTAAAACGCTGAGAAGCTTTAAGGAAGGCATTACAAAATCAGAAGAAGCAGAAGATGGCAGCGATCAGGACTATGAGGGATGAGGGATGAGGGATGAGGGATGAGGGATGAGGGATGAGGGATGAG
>NZ_JBJPHU010000072.1:0-34727 GCF_052939515.1 Phormidesmis sp. 146-33 | reverse complement strand
CGCCGCCATGATCACTAAAGGATCAACCCCAAGAGCGATCGCCACCTCCAGATTCTTGCCCATTGCAGCCGCTTTTCTCAAGTGCCGAGTCGCTCCCCGCACCGATAGCCACTGCACCGTCATCGTGTTTTTGGACTGCAACTGCAAGCGATACACGCCCACGTTGACAATTTTGGTTTCAGGATCTTTGGTGATCATCAATCCCAACGTCATTACCTTGTTGGCATCTCCTGGATAGACGCGCAGCAGCGGCAGTTTCGTCAAATCGACTTCATCATCTTTGAGAACAACCTGCTGGCAAACGGGAAAGAGATCGCGATCGGGTTTCGCCTTAATCACATCAAAGAGAACTTTACCCAGGTCGATCGCTTGAGAAATCTTTTTGGGAGGTCTGGGCTGATACAGCAGCGCCAATTTTTTGCCGAGCGATTCTAACTCCTGGGGGGTTTCCATATTCATGGCGTAGCAGACTCGCTGAACCGTTCCCATCAGATTGATCGCAACGGGATAGGGCGATCCTTTGACATCTTCAAACAGCAACCCCGGTCCACCTCGCTGCAACATTCGGGTCGCAATTTCGGCAATCTCCAAGTCTGAATCTACGGGAGCGCTAATCCGTCGCAGTTGGCCCCGTTGCTCAAGCTGTTTGATAAATCCCCGCAAATCTCTCGCCATGATGAAGCAATGTAAAGGTCTTTTCTCATTATGAGGGCTACCGTGTACACACCAGTTGATTGATCCATCATTGCCGAGGCCCTTCACCCCCTAAATCCCCCAAAATTGGGGGACTTTGAGCTGTCGTCATGGCTTTGAACTTTGGAAATCTTTCCTTTGTCAAAGTCCCCCAGAATGGGGGATTTAGGGGGCTGAAGCCGGTTGAAACGAAGCGATTCCGGACTTGTGTGTACACGGTAGCATTATGAGGGGGAAGGGAGAACTTCGATGATCTGTTCCCCTTTTGGGGGTAATCCGCTTCGCGGGGAGGCATAGAGGATGAATTCGTTTTAGAAAGGCAATTTTCGGTTCAAGCTCCCTCACTTGTAGAAGATTTAGGGCATCTCTTGCTAGAACACTCCTCCCTCCTCCCTCCTCACTTTCCCGATCGTTTGGGTATCTTAGAAGCACGCTCTCTTCCGGTGCTCATGGCAACTCAGAAAGTCCCCCTCGAAGCCCTACAAAAGATTCGTTGGTATCTTACAAGTGCGCTGACCTTCCCCGATTCCGAGAATCATCCTAAAAAGTGGTCTGCTGGCGGCGAAGAACTACCAGAGCCTGATTCGCTAGATGGACTGGGGGATCTGTTTCACTTTGGCGGTATTCCTGAAGAAACAATTCACAGCCCCAACACTCAAGGGCAATGGTTTATCAGTGCAGTCAATCCTGGATCAGTGTTAGCCAAGCTGCCCGGACTGAGGCTAAAACCAGAAATGCGGCTTGTCAGCTATCTGTTTCGCCTTGAGCAAGGGCGCGAGCTAGACGGCATCAACGCAACCTGGGCCCTTCCCGAATCCTTAAGCACAACAGCCCATCTTCAAGAGGCCCTGAGAATGTGTGGGGGTCGAGACAAGCCGCCTGAGCCAAAGGGCACACTTGCTGATTTTATGGAGGCGGTGGAGGGCGATCGGTCTCCCATGTCTTACGTCATTGCCTCGATTTTGCGCCGAGAGCTTTTAGAATCTGGGGCATTGGGCAAAACTCGCCAGTGGTCAGACCATCACCTGATCGACTCGCTGCCGTCTGCTCAGTGGCAATGGCGCACTTCAGGGATCAAAGACCTGTCGCCCAAGGTGCGGCTCTTTCCCGACGGCAAAGCAGCCCTGGAGTTTTTCACCTGCCGCAACGCAGGAACGCACTGCTTAGAAACTGCAAGAGTCGCCCTATTTCAGCACCTCGACCAATATTCTCCCAACACTTACCGGGCGCAAAGTTTGGATGGGGCGGTGGCGATCACCCCAAAAAGTCTCTAGACCAAAGACAGGAGATCAAGACACTAGACCGAAACTCTAAATGCTGCTTAGTCCCATGTCCAGCGTCCCTAATTCCCAGCAGAAGCGACAGGTGGAAAGCTCACCGATGTGACTGCGCCCAACGCTCCCAAAGGTTTTGCGGTTGTATTGTTAAAGGATGCCGAGACTGCGCCCGCATTGCCCGAACTGATCACCACTTGCTGCTTACCTGACCAGCTTTTTTGTGTGCCTTTGGGTAGCGTTCCCTCATAGGCCAGTTTGCCGTCTACCTGGACTTCTACCCAGCTTTCGTCGATTAAGTTGACCTTGACCTCGACTGGGCCCGTTGCGACAGCAGGACTGGGACTCGGTGAAGGAGCCACACTCGGACTCGGTGAAACCTTGACAGAGCTTGCAGCAACCACACTCGGACTCGCCTTGGGTGGGGCTTTTTTGGCGGGAGATGAAGCGGCTGATACAACAGGCTTTTGAGTCGAGATCGGTTTGGATGGCTCCGCCACTTTGGGGCGGTTGGCAAGACTGGTGGCGATCAGTCCCAGGACACCCAATCCAACTACGCCGCCGACAACGTAGAGCCAGTTAGGTTGCCTAGAGACAGGAGGCTGATAGACCTCTTCGGGCGGGTGTTGAGGGGCTTCCATCAGATTTGGCTTGGGTGGGGCTTGCGGCTGTTCGATCGAGAACCCCTTTGACAAAACTGTACCGTCTAAACCCAATGCATCCGCGTAGCGACGAATAAATCCTTGAATAAAGACAGGCTCTGGCAACAGATCCAGGCGACCTGTATCGATCGCGCCCAACAATCGCATGGGAATGTAGGTTTTTGCGGCAATTTCTTCTAGGGATATCGATCGCGCTTGACGTTCTTGGCTGAGTTTTGACCCAATTTCTCGCAACTGTTCTGCCTGCCCCGATGACTCCAGATACTCCACACTTCCCCCTCTTTTCACAACTAATCTCACTCTAAAACGATAGAACAGCCTGTACCATCTCAGTCAAGAGTAACGGCTTGGTATCAGTGCGCTGCTCGATTTAGAGATGAGTTCAGTATGATGGAGAATGACGTAAAGAAATGTAAATAAAGATGCAGAGCAGAGTCATCCTTGTCAGCCCAATGAGATGAGTCAGCCCTGCGCGGATATAGAAGCTGAAAAACTGGGGAATGTCTCGATCAATCTGGTTTATTCCTTGAGAGTGACCTGAAAATTCGATAATCGCGGCAAAATCAACAGGCAAGCTTTTTGGACAAATTTGCTGGCTTTTATGAAAATTGACCATATTCATTTTTATGTAAACGATGCGATCGCAGCTCGAAGTTGGTTCGTTGACAAGATGGGGTTTCAAGCGGTTGAGCAGAATCAGAATCATGACACTCAAACGGAAACGATCGTCAATGGTGCCGTTAAGTTTTTGCTCTCGTCGCCTTTAGCCGCGTCCAGTCCTGTCAAGCGTTTTTTACAGCAACATCCTCCGGGCGTAGTCGATGTGGCGTTTTGTGTGCAGGATTTAGAGGCGGTGATAGAAAGGGCGATCGCCCTTGGCACTCCAGTGTTACAGCCGATCCGACTTGACGCTCAAGCAAGGGTCAAATCAGCTCAAATCGCCGCCTGGGGAACGCTGAAACACACTTTGATTGAGCGAGCAGCTTCAAGCAGTCCAAGCTTGCTAGATTCCTCACGCTTCACGCCTCACGCCTCACACCTCACACCTCACACCTCACACCTCACCCAATTCACCGAAATCGATCACGTCGTTCTCAATGTCGCATCAGGAGACTTAGGGAAAGCGGTTAGATGGTATGAGGCAGTTTTGGGGTTTCAGCCGCAGCAGATGTTTGCGATTAAGACCGATCGCTCTGGGTTGTGCAGTCGTGTCATGCAGTATCCCGACAGTTCGGTGAAGTTGCCCATCAATGAGCCGACTTCGGAAAGCTCACAAATTCAGGAGTTTTTGGATTTGAATCGGGGGGCAGGCATTCAACATATTGCGTTGCACACTGAAAATATTGTGGAGGCGATCGCTCGGTTTCGTCAGACGGGTTTATCTTTTTTGCAGGTTCCAGACTGTTATTACACGCAGCTACAACAGCGTCCCAGTTATCGGCTTTCTGAGTCTCAACTGATGGAGATTAGAGCGCAACAGCTTTTGGTAGATTGGCAAATCGATCGACCAGAGGGGGTGTTGATTCAAACTTTTACTCAGCCGATCTTTGAGTGTCCGACTTTCTTTTTTGAACTGATCGAGCGGAGAACTTATGCACTGGACGATCGACTTCTACAAGCACAGGGTTTTGGAGAAGGAAACTTTCGGGCGTTGTTTGAAGCGATCGAGCGTGAGCAACTCAGGCGAGGCAGTTTGAAGGGATGAGGAAGAACTGCGATGATCTGTTCCTCCTTTGGGGGTAATCCGCTGCGCGAGGAGGGAGGAGGGAGGAGGGAGGAGGGAGGAACTGGAACTCTTCTCTTAAAGTCCCCCAGAATTGGCAGCTTGGGGGGCAGAAGCGCTGAACAACGAAGCAAAAAAACTTGCTCAATTAACATTCTCAGCTATTGAGCTTTGAGTCTGGCAGCCGTTCTGAGGATTTGTCCGGCTAGAATTGCGGCCCCAAAGCCGTTATCGATGTTGACAACTCCTACACCTGCCGCACAAGAATTGAGCATGGTGAGAAGCGGGGCGAGACCGTTGAAGCTGGCCCCATAGCCGACACTTGTGGGAACTGCGACGATCGCACAGTTTGCCAGACCCGCCACCACACTGGGTAAGGCTCCCTCCATTCCAGCCACGACAATCAGCACGTCAGCATCGGCGATCACATGCAGATTGCCCAATAGTCGATGAATGCCCGCAACGCCTACGTCCCAGAGTCGCTTAACGTGAAAGCCAGAAAGTTCTGCTGTGACGGCCGCTTCTTCGGCGACGGGGAGATCAGCGGTGCCTGCCGAGAGGATGCCGATCGTCCCCGGATTCGTGTAGCTCTGAGATGAGTTGGCAGAACGCTTTAGGGCACAGATTCGAGCCATTGAGTAGTATTCAGCATCGGGGATCATCTCTTTGATCCAGGCGTAGGTTTCAGGATCGACGCGGGTAGCCATGACAACGGAGGCTCGATCGCGCATTGCCTCCATAATTTGAGCGATTTGGTCGGGGGTTTTGCCTTGTCCCCAGATCACTTCTGGAAAACCAGTCCGCAGGGCACGATGATGGTCGATGTGTGCAAAGTCTCCGACGGGTTCGTAGTCGAGATGCTTGAGTTTGGTCATGGCTTCGTCTGGGCTGACGTTTCCTTGGGCGACGGCGTTGAGGAGATTTTTGAGAACTTCGGGTTGAGTCATTTTGAAGTGAGGAGTGAGGAGTAAGGAGTGAGAAGGGACGAATGGGAAGTGGTTTATATCTGAGTTGATGGTCTGAGGTGCGGCGGTGATAGTTTGAGGTGGGTTGGTGATACTCAAACAATCAAGCGCGATACTCTGAGGTGAGTTGACGATACTCTAAAGTGGGTTGGCGATACTCAAAGAATCAAGCGCGATACTCTGAGGTGGGTTGCTGATGGTCTGAGGTGGGTTGACGGTGCTCAAAGAATCAAGTGCAATACTCTGAGGTGAGTTGACGATACTCTGAGGTGGGAGTGGGATGATCCAGGGTTCGGCAGTGATGGTCTGAGGTAGGCGCAGGATGTCTAGCAAGTCCAGCACGATGCTTTTCTGGTCATCCGCAAAGTTTCAAGCTTAAAACAGAATTCTCAATCTATCAGAGCCACGATCAAAGGTTGCATCACTCAAAGCCCTACTTTCATCCCTCCTCCCTCATCCCTCCTCCCTGTCTTCTCATCCTTCATCCCTAATTCTCAGTTCTTCGATATTCCAAAGTCCCCAACTGGGCAGACCTGAATACTTGAGACCCTGGACTCGATCGCGCACCACCATCAACGCCGAATCATTCACCAGATGAATCACAGGTAGCTGTTCCTGCACTATTTTTTGAAACTGCGCGTAGATTTGTTTGCGTTTCTCAAAGTCGAGTTCTCTAGCCCCGGTGATAAAGAGGCGATCGATTTCTTTTTCCCAATCGTTGGCTTCCCAACCTTGAATCGGGGACTGTCCGGGTTGCTGCTTTAAGTTAAAAGAATGCGAACCGCCCCCACTCATCCAAAGATTAGCGCTGCCGTGAGGCTCGACCCCCCCTGTAAAACCAATCATGTGAACCTCCCAATCGCGAGTGCTGGAGATCTTGTCGGTCAGCGTGTTGAAGTTGATCGGGTTAAAGTCTACTTGAATGCCAATCTTGCTGAGATCTTGTTTAACCTGTGCCCCGATCGCTTCTCTCACCTTATTCCCTGCATTGGTGTTAAACGTAAAACGGACTCGATTACCCTCAGCATCTATCAACTGCCCCTGAGCATTGTATTTAAACCCCGCCCCTTTGAGCAGTTCTCGCGATTTGTCAGGGTTGTAGTTATAGACCTTTAAGCCCTCCTTGGGAGATAGAAAGAACGGACTCTGAACGGTGATGGGCGAATTTTGAATCGTGCCCAAGCCGCGAAAAATATTGTTGTTGATGCGATCGCGATCGATGCCATAAGCCACCGCTTGCCGAAACGCCAAAGTATTAAACCAAGCCGACTTAATCGGATCAACGACTGGCTTCCCTTTTTGATCCCGTGCCTTGTTGAGGTTAAACGCCATGTAGAGAGTGCCTGACCACGCGCCCCCGTTTTTGACCTCAAAGCTGCCCCGTTTCTCTTCGCGCTTGAGCAGTGAGAAGTATTCAGGACGCAGCGGCCGAGCGTCTCCCATCGCATCCAGATCGCCCGATCGAAATCTCAAAAGCTGGGTATCTACATTCTCAACAAACTGCCAGATAATGCGATCAACATACGGTAATTGCGTCCCCTGCTCATCTTTGCGCCAGTAGTAAGGATTGCGTCGATAAACGAGCCGCTGCCCTCCGGTAAAGCTCTCCATCTGATAAGCCCCGTTCACCACCAGTTTCGTCGGGTCAGTATCCGTGCCCCAGGTTGAGAGAAATTTAGGATTGCCGTCCTTGCCGATCGCCTTCACGGTCTCCCCCAGAATGTGCTTCGGCAAAATTACTACATTGTCGGGTGCCCCAGTCGTCACACTCAACAACGGCGCAAACGGCTCCGGCAATGTGAAATCGACCCGCAAATTATCCAGCTTGCGAACCGTCGGAAACTCTCCCTTCACGCCAATTTTTAGCGCGTCCTTCCAGTCAGTAGGAATCTTAGGGTCAAAAATTGTCTCAAACGTAAACACTACATCATCCGCCGTCAAAGGCCGACCATCCGACCACTTCAGCCCCTCACGCAGCTTGAAGATCACATGTTTGCGGTCAGTCGAAATCGTCCACGACTCCGCCAGCGCAGGCTTGATCTTGCCCGTCACCCCATCTTCCTGCGTCAACCCTTCAAAGCAAAAGAGCGAAATATTAGGAAACTCCTGGATCAATGCCGGGTTAAACGTTTTGGGATCATTGAGCGTACTTAAAACTAATTGCGTCCCCTGCGCCGCTTGACTCCTCAAGTCTGTCGAACTGCACCCCCCGATCGTCCACAAAACAGCGATCGCCCAGATGACACACAACCCTCTGCGAAAGCGATCGCCCAAAAGAACCTTTCTCATGCTGATGATTAATTTAGTGACTCTTGACACCCTTCTACATCACTCATCCACCGTTCGCAATTCTCGAATGTTCCACAGCGCATCGCCTAGCTCTGGGTACTCAACCTTTTGAATCCGATCGCGCACCGCCGCCAACAACAACCCATTCGCCAACGGAATCCAGGGCAGGTACTCCTGAGAAAGTTGCTGAGTTCTCGCGTAGATGGCTTTACGCTTGGTTTCGTCTAGTTCTTGTGACCCTTCAATATACAGGCGACTGATTTCAGCCTCCCAGGGCGCGATCACCCGACCTTCGATCGGACGACTCGGCGTACTCGGCGCATTAAAGCTATGAGAAGACCCTTCGGTAGACCAGACGTTGGTGCCACCGTGCGGATCGCGTCCACCGCCCCCCATCAAAATCAAGTAACAATCCCAATCGAGCGAGTTATCAAGCTTGTCAAGCATTAAGTTGAAGTTGATCGGGTTCAAGTCTACCTGAATGCCTAACTTACTGAGATCCTGCTTAATCTGAGCCGTCATCGCCACCCGAAACGTATTCTCAGCGTTGGTCATCAGCGTAAACCGGACTCGATTACCGTCTGCATCCAACAATTGCCCCTGGGGATTGTATTTGAACCCAGCTTCTTTCAAAAGCTCCTTTGATTTTTGAGGCTCATAGTTATAAACCTTCAGTCCCTTTTCGGGTGGAAGAAAGAACGGACTTTGAGAAATGATCGGCGAATTTACCAGAACCCCAACGCCGCGATAGATATTGTTGACGATTTTCTGACGATCGATGCCATAGGCCACCGCCTGCCGAAACTTCACATTATTAAACCAGCGAGACTTAATTGGATCGACGACTGGCTTCCCTTTACGCCGCCCCTGATTTAGATTAAACGCGATGAACGTCGTTCCAGGACGCGGGCCGCCCACATGCAGCGTAAATTTCCCCCGCTTCTCTTCCTGCTTCAACAAAGGAAAGTCTTCCGGGCGAAGCGGTTCGATCGCGTCAGGGCCCCCTGAGCGAAATTGCAGCAGTGAAAGATTCTGGTTTTCGACCGCAGACCAGACAATCCGCTCAACATAAGGCTGCTGGTTGCCTTGATTATCTTTGCGCCAATAATAAGGGTTGCGCCGAAAGATCACTCGCTGACTCGTCACATACTCATCCAGCGTGTAAGGGCCATTACAGATAATCTTCTTCGGGTCTGTCCCCGTGCCCCAGGTGGTGAGAAAGAGCGGATTGCCCTCTTTGTCCTTCTGCGTCACCGTCTCTCGCAGAATGTGAGCAGGCATAATCGGCAAGCCCGTACTATTTCGCAAAAAAGGCGCAAACGGTTCCGGTGTCGAAAACTCAACGCGACGATCGTCCAGCTTTTTCACCGTCGGCAACTTTCGCGCTTTGCCAATCCGCAACACATCCTGAATGTCAGTCGGAATCTTAGGGTTGAGGTAAATATCCTGATAGGTAAAGACCACATCATCCACCGTCAGCGGCTCCCCATCCGACCACTTCAACCCCGAACGCATCGTAAACACCACCTGCTGCTTATTGTCCGAAATCGTCCACGACTCCGCCAGCGCAGGTTCTAGCTCTCCGGTTAACGCATTTTCGCCGATCAGTCCTTCATAAATGTAGCCAAACACATTGGGACTCTCATTACTCAGCGCGAAGTTAAACGTCTTGGGATCGCCAATCTGACTTTCCACAATCTGAGACACCTGAGCCGCCTGCGTTCGATAATCTTGCGGATCACAGCCTGTAAGCGCCATCGCCAGGAGAATGATCCCCACCAGCCAAAACCGCCGAAATTTTTTAGAGAAAGAAACCATAGCGCCGCGTGCAAAAAGGTCAACGATCGGAACTGCCAGCCATCTCAAAGCAGGCATCCTGAATCCTTTCTACACCCTACCGCGATTTTATGGGGGACTTTTTTAACCTGCCAAGCGATCGAGCTTCTCCCGAATCGCCAACCGAATCAAAGACTTCAATAAAAACGTGCCCGACACGCCCGCCAGCACAAAGGCCGCGATCGCCCCGCCTGAATACGTGCCTCCCACCAGCAAAACCGTCCCCGATAATGCAGAAAAGCCCGTCAGACAGGCATATAGCAACGCCTTCACAGCCAGCCGCAGCGTTTTGAGGTGGCGATCGCTCTCCACAGACTGCACCCGAATCTGCAATTCTCCTTGCTCCAAGCGGGCTTCTAACCGCCGTAGCGCCTGTTCTGTAGCGTTGGGCTTGTTGAGTTGAAACGTTAAATAGCCTTTCGCCTGCCGCGCCAACTCCCCCAACCCACTACCCTGTCTCGGAGACGCGACAACAAGACTAGTCACAAAGGGCTTTGCGGCTACCAGCAGGCTATATTGCGGGTCAAGCTCCCGCGCCACCCCATCCAGCGTTGTCAACGCCTTGATAATAAACGTCATCTTAGCGGGGAGGCGAAAAGGCTGCTGCTCAAACAGCGTATACATCTCACCGCGCAAACTCTTAAAATCCTGAACCTCGATCGGCCGCTCAGTGAAGCGATCGACCAAAAATCCTACCACTCGCTTGATTGGGGTCATGTCCGTCACCGTTTCGATCAAGCCCATATCCACTAGCGTATGGACGACTTCATCCGTGTCCTTCTTCAGCACAGCAAAAAACGTCTTGACCATTTGATCGCGGTTGAGCGGCTGCACCTCTGACATCATGCCAAAATCGTAGAAAACCAGCCTGCCGTCTTGAGTCACCGCCATATTACCAGGATGGGGATCAGCTTGAAAAAAACCATCCTGCAACAGTTGCTTAAGATAAGCGCAAATACCCAGATGATTGATTTCCTTGGGATCAATGCCGATCGCTTCCAAACTTTGGCGATCGTTGACTTTGATTCCAGGCACATATTCCATCGTCAACACTCTTTGAGTCGTGTAACGAGGATAAACTTTGGGAACCACAATGCGCGGATGATCCGCAAAATTATGACGAAAGCGATCGGCGTTCATTGCTTCTTGAATGTAGTCCGCTTCTTTCCACAAAATGTCCGCAAACTCGCCGTAAATCGCATCTAAATCGTACTGTCGGGCACTCGGAAAGTAGCGCGTACTCCACCTCACCAATCGACTCAAAACCTGTAAATCAAGCTTGAACAGTCGATCCAAACCCGGACGCTGCACCTTCACCACCACTTCTTCGCCCGTGTGCAGTCGGGCCCGATGTACCTGTCCCAGACTTGCTGCGGCTAAAGGAATGCGATCGAACTCTCGATAAAGCGTTTGTAACGAGCTTCCTAATTCTGATTCAATAATAGCGATCGCCTGATCTGCCCCAAACTGCGGAACTTGATCTTGAAGCTTTGTCAGCGCGTTCACGTACTCGATCGGGAGCAAATCAGCCCGTGTAGAGAGGGCCTGCCCGATCTTAATAAAGGTTGGCCCTAGATCGAGCAGCGTTCCCGCTAACCATTGAGCGCGACGGTTACGATGTTGGGGCGATCGGTCTGCAACGTTGCGATCCCACCACAGGTTAAAGGCAAATTTGGCTGCCGACACCGAAATATCCACCTGTCTGGCCAGGGGAGAGTAGTTTTGCTGTTGCCAGCGGAGAGAATGGGGTGTCGCAGTTTGTAACATAACTTCAGGGTATTATACCCAGTCTTCCCCGACAAAACAGGAAAGCCTCAATACACTTACCAAATCGTCAAGAATGGCTTGATAGAATTTGCCGAGAAAGGTCGTCAGATTCCCGCTGGGGGTATCTACTGATTCCTCAATCAAAACTACGGATCAAACAGCGATTTATTCGACGATCTCAAGATTTTGGGGCAGCAACACGGTGAAGCAAGTTTCGTGATGACCCTCTGAGGGAATGCTCGTCGCCGCGATCGTCCCATTCAAATGCTGCACCAGACTCTTCACCAACGCCAGCCCCAATCCTGTACCCGGAACCGCATTCTGAGTCATCCCTTGACAGCGACGGAACTTCTCAAAAATATGGGGTAGCTCTTCTTCTGAGATGCCAGGCCCATAGTTTGACAGGGTGAATGCAATTTGCTGACCCGTTTGCTGAGTCACCTTTAGCGAAACTGTGCTGTTGGGGTCAGAATACTTGCCTGCATTGGTCAATAGTTCCAAAAGAATCCGGTTAAGGCTAGACAAATCGGTGTTGAGATTGAGCGATCGCTTGGGTAGATCGACCTCCAGATTCAAACCTTTGAGTCCCCAACGCTGATAGAAAGGCTGTGTCAGATCGCTGACGACCTGCTTGAGATCGACCTTTTGAAGCTGAATAGGAACCTGCTTAGTCTCCAGTTCTTGAAGTGCCAGCAGATCATTAATCAAATTGGTCTCCTGAGCGCACTGCTGTTCCAAAATGTTGAGATATTGAGTGCGACGATCGGTTGGCAACTCCGCTTCTCGCAGCATTCGGATTGCCAACATCATGCTTGTTAAGGGGGTACGCAGTTCGTGGCTCAAGGTGCTGAGAAATTCATCCATTCGCTGGTTCATTTCTCGCAGCTTTTCGATCTGCCTGCGCGTAACCTCATACAGTTTGGCCTGAAGCTCAAGGCTTTGTTGAAGTTGGGCCGTCCGCTCTTCGACCAGAGATTCTACTTGACGCAGCGTCTCAGTCTGGATGATGGCTGAACTGATTTGAGCGCTCACCAATTCAGCAAGCTCGATCTCATCAGGCTGCCAGGTTCGAGGCTGGTCATGTTGTAGGGCAATGAATCCTAACAGTTTGTTTTTGCTTTCGAGGGGCACCAACAGCAACGCAGGCATCTGGGCGGGGTCAAAAATGGGAGCGATCCCCGTCGATTCGATTTGCGGCGGAAACTCATGGGCATCACTAAACGTCAAAGCCCCAGAAGTGCTGCTGATAGCGTGTTCACAGAGGACACATTCTGAAACCCAGAAAGACTGACTGACTGGAGTTTCGGCGAGAGGAGATAGTTCTAGGCTGATCGCCCGCTCCACTAGTTCTTGCCGCCATTCACACTCTACGATCACTCTGGCTCTAGAAACGCGATCGACACTTGATCGAATGCTGTGTCGCGGGTCCCAATACTTTAACCGCAGCACAAACCCTCGTTTGACTTGAAGCGCTTGAGCCGTGCCATCAACGGCCAACTTGAGAATTTTGGGGAGATCTACGCAGTCCTGAATCGACATCGTGAGGCGACGAATCAGCGACTGATACTGGGCTTGCTTAAGAACTTGCTGCTGGAGTAAAACCTGGGAGATTGCAGCGGCAACTTGAGGGGAGGTCGTATTCAACGTTGCTACCTCAGCGTCTGACCAGGAGTGGGGGAGCGATCGCAGCAGGATGACCACGCCATTCACCTGACCTTGAAAACGAGTCTCAACCGCTATTACGGCTCGAAAGGGCAGCGTTTGCCAGGTGGAAGTGACCTCACTAGTTTGTAAATCAGAAATGATGAAGCCCGAATTTGTAAGTGCTGTGTCGGCAATCTCCCAGTAGGGAGTCAAGCCTTCAACTTGTGTCGTGTGTTGGTCTACAAACCAATAGGCTTGACGCTGAGGTTGATGACTCGCTGAGACAGAGATTAGGCAGGCATCTACTGCAAAAGATTCGCCCAAAATCGCTGCAATTTTAGACAGGACGGTTTCTGGCTGCGAACTCGTGACAACAGCTTGGGTTATTTGATGCCATAGCAGCATTTCAGATAGCTGCTGAACGGGTTGGGTTGGGCTTTGATGCACGAGAGCGGGTTCAACCGGATAACTGGTGGGTGAAGACTTGCATTCGGAAGGGCATTCGGAAGGAATGAGAAGACGCTCTTCTCTGGAATGGGCAGGGTCTAGCAAGCGCCCCGCTACTTCTGGCGATTCCATTTTGGATCGCGAAACTCTTGCTTGCATCCTGTGGTCATGCTCATAGTTTCTGAACTGTAGAGTCCCCTCACCCAAAATATGTTTGACCGAGTGACTCTAAAACCGAAAGCGAAAGTGGAGTCATTTTTAGCCCACCACTTTACCCGTGAGTGTCGTTAGCTCTCAGATTACAGTGTGCAGAATTTTACGGTATCCGTAATTTCCCTACGATTAGTGATGATCGTTCTCAAAAGCTCCTAAGTTGCACTGAGGAAGTCAGGAATAGCTGAATTTGCAATACGGTGTACAGTATACGGAATGGCGTGTTCTTAGGTCACGATTGATTGCTTTTTGGGGTTGACATAGTACACTTGAACGAACACTTAAGCGATCGCTCTAATCTATCACAACTCTCCTTAGCCAACATGACCTCAGCGCAATCTTCTCTCTCTCCTAGCGTGGTTGGGACGGTGAAAGGCCCCGGTGAAAACGGCAATCAGTATGTTTTCATTACCTCTGACAACCGCTATGTCAAGATCGGAGAGTACGTGTACTACGAGGTTTTGGATACTAGCGTTCGTCGCAAGATTTTGGGCAAAATTTCTGCACGCCGCTTAATCGATCACCTGCCCGATCGCATCTTTGCCGATACCGAAATCAGTCCGGAGGCGATCGCCGCTCTTGTGGGTTTCACTTACGACAATCCGGAGATCTACGAGGTCGCAGTCGATGTGATTGGCTATTTTGATCCGGGACTGGGCTTTATGAATCCCCGTAAAACCCCTGATCCGGGCGCAAAGGTCTGTCTAGCTGACAATCTAATGCTGCGGCAGGTGTTAAATCGTCGGCAGCCCAAAGACGTTGGCTCGGCTCACATTGGGTCTTTGTTGCTGAGAGAAACGGACGCGGTGCCGATCGCCCTCGATGTCAAGGAGCTAGTCAGCACCCATATGGCGATTTTAGCGGGGACGGGATCGGGAAAATCCTATACGGCAGGCGTTTTGGTTGAGGAATTGATGTTGCCCCACAATCGAGCGGCGGTGCTGATTCTTGACCCTCATGGTGAATATGGCACGCTCACCGAAATGCGAGGACATCCCAAATTTGCCTCCGAGGATGGCTACGCGCCCCAGGTCAAGGTGTTGACTCCCGAAGATATTCGGATTCGCATGTCGTCGCTAGATTATTACGATATCTTAAGTCTGCTGCCAGAAATGAGCGATCGTCAGCAGTCTATTCTCAACAAAGCATTTCGATTGCTGCAAAAGCACAAAAGAGGAGAGCATCGCTGGAGTGTGCAAGATCTCATTGCAGCCGTGCGAGAAGCCGATGTCCAAGAAGATGACGAAGGCAATCTCAAGCAAGGCTCTTCGGCCCCAGCGTTGGAATGGAAACTAGAACGACTGGAGCGATCGCAATATTTCCACACGTTTGAGCATACGGTTAGTCCTAGAGACTTGTTTGAGCCGGGACAGGTGACTGTTTTGCAAATGAATGAGATCAATCAGGAAGAACAGCAGGTGATCTGTGCGGCGGTTTTGCGACAGTCCAATCAGGCTCGCATGAACACTCACCGGGGACTGGTCGAATCCAACGACGAAAACTATCTGCCCTATCCTGTCTTTATTTTGTTAGAAGAAGCCCATCGGTTTGCCCCCGCTAACGAACCGTCTCGCTGCAAGGCCGTTTTGCGAACGATTTTGAGCGAAGGTCGAAAATTTGGGCTAGGAATTGGGCTGATTACGCAGCGTCCTGGCAAAATCGACTCGGATGTCTTGTCTCAGTGTATGAGTCAGTTCATCATGCGGATTGTCAACCCGGTGGATCAGGAGAGTCTGAAATATGGCGTAGAGGCGGCAGGGCGAGATTTGCTCAAAGAGTTACCAGCCTTGACCAAAGGACAGGTAATCATATCGGGCGCTTGCGTCAACACTCCAGTTCTCTGTAAGGTGCGGCAAAGGTTGACGAAACACGGTGGTGAAACACTCAACGCACCCGAACTTTGGCAAAAACATTTTCAGTCGCATCGAGTTCAAGAACGGACGATCGAGAAGGCTCCCCTTTCCATTCCACAGAGAGCGCAAACCGTTAGAGGCAGAAGTATCGATTAAAAAGTACTTTTGCTTGTACCCAAATTGCCCGAAGAATTAACGGTTAAGAGGGATTAAGACTCTCTTAAGGAAGTCGCTCCCACGCTTGAGCCACAATCTCACCCAGCCAGCGTCTCTGCGATCGATCCAGCAGCTTATCATCTGCCAAAACCTCAGCCATCAGATCCTCTAGAGATTGCCCTTTATCTCGTGCCACCTGGACGACTCCCGCGATCGCCGACGCAATCAGTTCTTCATTGACTGGTTTTTGTCTTAGAGCGGCGATTTCTTGGGGGTTAGCTGGAATAGGATAGTTCATGGCGGGCATTCGGAACACAATGATCTCAGGATCATGAGAGAGTTGTAAAGTTTCGTAATTCGGCTTGAGTATCAGGAGTGTAGCGTATTTTGATCCGCTGTCAACCCCTCCCTCTTGGTAATTTATACGGAGTTCAAATTTTTCGATGAAAGAAATCCTTTATTTAGAGATTCCTACTCCAGATGTCGAGATGGCAAGAGCTTGGCTACAGCAGGAGTATGCGCCCGCAGTCGGCGAAAAGGTGCTTACGCCAGAGGGGTTTCGGCTACGATGTGCAACACAGTCTAGTGCCGCTATTCCTGAAAATGACTCAGAGCTATCAATTTTTGTCTGGTCACTTCAGCGCTCCACGTATTTAAAGGTGTTTCGGTGGGCAGGACAGGCGATCGCTGGAGAACAAACCTTTCTCAAACATTTGACTCAAGCCATCCGAACTCGCTTTCCAGAACAGTATCCTGAGCCGCCCAAAATTGATCTGTCTCAGCAATCTATTTTTGAGGCGCTTGCGGCAACTTATCCCAAGACCGTCCACTACTTCCAAAAAATGCCCAACGGAGAATATGACCTCACACGGGTCTATTGGTGGGAGCAACGCTGGCGTGAAGGCGTGAAGAATCCGCAGGAGCCGAAGCAGGTTTTGTTTCGGGAGGAGAGGAGAGAGGAGAGAGGAGAGAGGAGAGAGGAGAGAGAATCTACCTCAAAGAATCCTCAAAATCCTACTTACGATGTGATTTATGTTGGGGGCGCTCTGGGGATTATTCATGCGGCGGTAATGGCTCGATTGGGGTATCGGGTGCTCTTGATGGAGCGGTTGCCCTTTGGACGGATGAATCGGGAATGGAATATTTCTCGCAGTGAGTTTCAGAGTTTGATTGACCTGGGGCTATTTACGGTGGCGGAGTTCGATCGCGTCATCGCTAGAGAATATGTGGATGGGTTTCATAAATTTTTTGATGCTAACAATCCGCCGCAGTCTAAGGCGCGAGTGCTACATACGCCCACGGTTTTGAATGTGGCGATCGATTCTGACAAACTTTTACGCCTCTGTGGTGAAAAACTGCGCGAGTGTGGCGGCGAAATCTGGGAAGAAACCGAGTTTATCAGTGCCGAAATTGGGCAACATCAAGTCACTATTCAAACAAAACACTTACCCACTCAAGCTGAGAAACCAGTGACAGGACGGCTCCTTGTGGATGCAATGGGAACAGCCTCAGCGATCGCTTGGCAACTCAATGGCGGACGGGCGTTTGATAGTGTGTGTCCCACGGTGGGTGCGGTGATTTCGGATGGTTTTGAGCCAGGCGTTTGGGACTCTCAATATGGCGATGTCCTCAACAGTCACGGGGATATTTCTCGCGGACGGCAACTGATCTGGGAGCTATTTCCCGGTGAAGGAAACGATCTGACGTTTTACCTGTTTCACTATCACCAGGTGCATCCTGACAATCCCGGTTCTCTGCTGGAAATGTACGAGGATTTTTTCACGATTTTGCCGGAATATCGGCGCTGTGATCTTGAGAAACTAGTTTGGCGCAAACCGACTTTTGGCTACATTCCGGGTCATTTTAGTGTGACGAGTCGCGATCGCCGCGTTTCCTTTGATCGGTTGACCGCGATCGGAGATGCTGCGTCTCTACAGTCGCCGCTTGTGTTTACTGGCTTTGGTTCTCTCGTCAGAAATCTTTCTCGCCTGACTCACCTATTAGACACCGCCCTCAAACACGACCTTCTCAGTGCCCAACACCTCGATCGCATTCACGCCTATCAGAGCAACGTTTCGGTCACCTGGCTGTTTTCAAAGGGCATGATGGTGCCGACGGGTCGATCGCTGCCTCCAGAGCGCGTCAATGCCATGCTCAACACGTTTTTTGATGTCTTAGCGACTCAGCCTCCAGAGATTGCTGATGCCTTTATCAAAGATCGCGTCACCTGGACACGGTTTAACCGCATGGCGATCGTCGCTGCGCTCAAAAATCCAGCTTTGCTGCTGTGGATCTGGGATATGGCGGGCCCAAAAGATCTCCTGCGTTGGTTAGGAAACTATTTTAATTTTGGTTGGAATGCTCTCTTGAGTTGGCTTTTGGCGGGCTGGTTTCCAAAACTTCTGTTTCAGTTTCAGCCCACTTTAGAGAAGCAATTTCCCTCACTCTGGCTCTGGCTTTTATCTCAAGCCTACGCCCTCACCTACGGAATGGGAAAACCCCAGTTCATGCCAAATCCCAAGTTGATGAAAAGCGATCGAGTGGGCGATCGCACCTCCAGAGAAAACCAAGTCACCTCACCCATCCGTTAGCAAAAGCGAGGGTTGAAATTTCTTTCATCCCTCCTCGCGCAGCGGATTACCCCAAAAGGGGGAACAGATCATCGAAGTTCTCCTTCATCCCTCATCCCTCATCCCTCATTTTTCACTTTCCCCGACGCGGAAAACTTGGTAGCTCAACAGCCGCAAGAGACTGACGCTTTTTGGTCGATCGCAAGGGATAGACCACTGGAGACGGCCCGCTCCGAAAAGGCACTGTCGCGACCTCCTCAGCTTGCTCAACAGGTTCAGAAAATTGAGCTGTAGGCTGGAGCGTGATAAACGGGGAGGAGGCTAAAGCAGGTTCAGGAGACTGAGTAGCTGACGGTAGCGTGACGAGTGGAGTCGATGAAAAGTGATCGAGAATAACCTGTTCAAAGGGGGTGATCAGGGTTTCATCCACAGATTCTCCGTCTACTTTGCTCTCTAGAATGGCGAGTTCCGTTTCTGCCTCTGGCGGGGTCGAGTCGCTAGTTTCACCAGTGGGCGCAACCGTAGGCTCTTCCCAAAGGGACTTTTCTAGCGATACAGACTCAGTTGTGGGCTGCGATTTATCAGCTTGTAATTCATCAGTCTGCGATTTAAAGGTCTCAAAGGTCTCAAGGGCAGCACTCAGCTTTTGTTCTAAATCGGTTTCGCTGTGGGTCGGCTCAGAGACAGGCTGATCCGCGGGGGGGTCAAATTGAGGGTTAAATAGCTGAACGTTCCAGTGGTGGGCGGTTTCTTCTGGCGTGTCAGACGCTTCGACAGGCTTGATCGTGTAACTGACTGGAGTTAGCTGAGTCGGTGGTTGAGGAAGGGTGATTTCAGAAAGTTCTACACTAAGTTCCATACTGTCACTCGCCCAGACATCTGGTATCAATGGAGACGCTTCTTCTGAGGTGCTGGCTTCTAAATTGAGTTCTGAAATAGAGTCCAAAATGGGAGGCTCTGGCTCAACGTCCCAAACGGTGGGAGTCGTGGGAGTGGAATAGA
Source organism: Phormidesmis sp. 146-33 (assembly GCF_052939515.1). Lineage (NCBI taxonomy): Bacteria > Bacillati > Cyanobacteriota > Cyanophyceae > Leptolyngbyales > Leptolyngbyaceae > Phormidesmis > Phormidesmis sp. 146-33. The sequence goes on along the minus strand of NZ_JBJPHU010000072.1, from coordinate 15,633 downwards.
AATCAGGCTCGATCGCGCCTTCTGCAAATTGCGTCGGTGGTTCGATCGCCAAATATTCAGGTTGCGCTGACCAGGGCTGAACGGGCTGTGCTTTGGGCGCAAATAGCTGAATGGGTGCGTCTGACTTTTCACCAATCATCTCGCTGACCTCTGCCTGAGATTGAGGAGCGGGAACCTCCAAACATTTCTCCAGGGCAGCTTTGAACTGTAACGTGTAGCGCTGTTGGCGATGGAGGCGCGATCGCAGGTCTCGACAAGAATTTTCGGCCTGTCTGACGGTCTGAATCTGATCATCGTAGCGCTGTTGAGTCAGGGCGCATTCTCGTTCTAGTTGAGCGACTTGCTCCTGGCTTGATTCAAGCTGTCCGGTGAGCGTCTCGATCAGAATTTGCTGCTTTTGAGCGGTTTGGTGAGATTGCTCTAATTCGTGAAACAGCTTGGCGATCGAGTGTTGGGCATCCATTAATGCCTGATCTTTTTGCGAGACGATCGCCGCTTGTGCCTGAAGTTTTTCTTCGGTCTGGGCGATCTGGGCGAGCATCTGAGTTTTCCAGCGTCGTCTTTCGAGGCGAACGGCTTTGCGCGACTGTTCGAGGGCTTCTTCGAGGCGAGAAGTTTGAGTCGTCAGTCCGCTGTTACGCTGTTCAAGGTCTCGAATGCAATCGACGACCATTGTCTGTTGCTGTTCAATCAGTTGAATATGGTCGATCGCCGCTTTGTACTGCTGTTCTAGCTGCAAAATTCGAGCATTGGCTTGTTCTAATTCTTCTGCATGAGGAATCTGATCGACACTCAGCGCATTGGGAAAGTTGAGCGTTTGCCAGCCGTCTTCCGCAGGTTCTTGAACGCCATTTTCAGCAGAGTGCACGACAATCGCAGACTCGACACCCTCAACCGCCTGAGCAGAGTCATCCTGAGAATCGCTGTACTCAAGCCAATCAGGGCTGTTTGAATTTTCGGCTTCGTTCATCGCTCTTTTTCCTAGAAGAAAGGGGGACTCCTCAGATCAAACGGTGGCCGTCTGAGACTCAGATTATAGAATTCCAAACTTAGTTATACCGACAGTTCACCAGATTTGATCCAACCGTTTGAAATTTCTGTCATAGAAGTCACATTTTAAGGGGTGCGGAGTTTGAGACTGCAATCGCGATCTTTGCTGTGTTGTTCAAGTCTTCTGCCCCCAGGCTGCCAATTCTGAGGAACTTTCGGACAGGATGGTTCACAATCCTCTTGTTGAGGAGCTTTCTGAACTCTCAGAATTACTCTCACAGAGGCTTGACGATTTGCAGAATGTCTTGGTGCATCAGAGCGCGATCGACGAGTGATCCAATCTGGTCATCTGACAAAGCATCGCCGTTGGCGTAAAGCTCTATCCAGGTTTGGCTAATCTGATTGGCGCTCGTTGGAATTTCTGATAATTCCCAGCCAGGAATCTCTAAATCGACCATCAGTTGGCTCACTTTGGGGTCATAGCTCAGCGCAAAACATCGACAGCCTTCAGCAGCGGCCATGATCAGTCCGTGAAACCGCATCGCGATCGCCATCTCCACCCCCCGAAAAACGCCCTTCAATTCCTGGGGATTCTCCAAAACCAAAATCTTGCTGGCACCCGGAAGCTGAGGCTGAATGAATTGGGCGATCGCTAAATCCTGACTTTTCTGAAAGGGCAACAAAATCAAGCAGGTCTGAGTCGCTTTCTGAAAGTCTGCCAGAGCGCGAGTCAGCGTTGCGAGACGATCGGGAGTCAGAAGGCGATGGGCCCGCAGATTCACCGCGACTCTGGGCGCAGGCAAATCCCACAATCCTTTAACTGGTTCAGACTCCATCGCCCAAACCGGATCAGGAGCCATCACAAACGGAATTTGCCAATCGTTTAACAGAGTTGCCGAGCCGCGATCGCGCACACTCACCCCATCACAGCCTTTAAAGGCCTGTTTCGCCAGCCAGCGACTGATCGGACGGTTGAGCGGGCCAACTCCCTGGGCCCAAGCGATCGTTCTCAAACCCATCCACTGAGCCAGCTTCATCAAACCGCCGTAATAAAACGGACTCATGGCACTGGTCGCATCTTGCATCAAACTGCCGCCGCCCCAGATCAGAATTTGCGATCGCCGCAACGCCTGCACCACAGATAAAAAAGACTTGCGATCGCAGCACGTCACCCCATAGCGATCGTGAGTTTGTTGAGGATTGCCAGAGAGAACGATCGGCGTAATTTCAGACGGCAACATTTGCAGCAGTGAAGCCAACAACGCCTCATCTCCGCCGTTTCCCATCCCGTAATAGCCGCACAAAACTGCCCGCATCTGCTCCATACTTAAAGAAACGCTGAGTTTTTAGATTAAAGGACAGCCCCTCAAAACTCAAAACTCAAAACTCAAAACTTAACTCAAAACTCCTTTTATGCAAGCCCTTTCGATCCCTACCTGGGTGATTCATGTCTCTAGCGTCATTGAATGGATCGCCGCAATCTGGCTGATCTGGCGCTATGCCGAAGTGAGCCAAAATCTAGCGTGGCGATCGCTCTCCTGGGGAATGTTGCCCGCTCTAGTCAGCGCCATGTGTGCCTGTACGTGGCATTTCTTCAACAATCCGCCTTCACTAGCATGGGTGGTCACGCTCCAAGCCGCCATGACTGTTGTGGGAAACATCACCTTAATGATTGCGGGCTGGTGGATCTGGCGCTCAACCCAAAGCAGCCCCAACGCCTAAACCCGCTTTAGTCGAATTCATTCGTAACGCTCCAAAATCACTTTTTAGAATGACGAAAGAAACGCTATTTGGACTGTCGCTATTCCCGTATTTGGGATTTCTGTGGTTTTTGACGCGATCGGGTAAAACGCCTCGTCTCGCTCTCATCGGCTTCTACATGACGCTGGTTTTTGTCGCGGTGACCATTCCCGCAGGCATCTACGCAAAGGTGAAGTACGGCGCAGAACTCGCAAACGTCGATTGGCTCCACGGCAGCGCAGAATCCTTTTTGACCCTTTCTAACATTCTGGTAGTTTTGGGTTTCAGACAGGCGATTATTCAAACTGAGCAAAAATCAGAAGACCCAACCTAACAAAAGGAAACCCAGCACTCTTCCACATTTTTTAGCCCTAACCAGAAGCGCGTGGAATTAGAGCGCGATCGCAACCTGCTTTAGTCGTCATCGTGAAATTGACAACTCAAAATGGTTCAGGCTTGCCCAGCCCGGCAAATAGTTGATGCAGAATATCGTTGATTAGAGCGATATTCTTTCGATAAATCTTCTTGTCTTATGTCGCCCAGTCATTAAATTGTTCAAATGCCTAGCGATGATCCGGAGGTTACCTGTGGATAGTGGACATCAATAAAGCGAAGTGAAAGAATGTTGGGCACCCATCTAAATGAAGCCGTTCTTTCATCCCTCCTCGCGCAGCGGATTACCCCCAAAGGGGGAACAGATCATCGCAGTTCTCCCTCTTCCCTCCTCCCTCATCCCCTCGCAAAAGATGAGTTATTGTCTCAACCCCACCTGTCTCGCTCCAAACAACTCAGACCTCACAGAAACTTGTGCTGCTTGTGGGTCAGAACTGAGGTTGCTAAATCGCTATTTCGCGGTCAAACCGATTGCTCAAGGCGGATTTGGCAGAACGTTTTGGGCGATCGACTCACACGCCTCACGCCGCTGCATCATCAAACAATTTTTTCCCCAACAGGGCATCGACCATCTAGAAAAAGCCTCTACCCTATTTCGTCAAGAAGCCCAGCGACTCAGAGAACTCGGCAAACATCCTCAAATTCCCACTCTGCTCGATCATCTTGAACAAGCCGGACATCAGTATTTAATTCAAGAACTCATCGACGGGCGCAATCTCGCTCAAGAACTGACAGACGACGGGCCGTTTACTGAATCTCAAATCTGGCAGCTACTTGAGGATTTGCTGCCTGTAATGCAATTTATTCACGATCGCCAGGTGATTCATCGAGATATCAAACCCGCCAATATTATTCGCGATCGCCACACCCAAAAGCTTTATTTAGTTGATCTCGGTGCCGCAAAACACGCAACCAAAACCACCCTCGCCCACACCGGAACGCTAATCGGAAGCGCCGAATATATTGCCCCCGAACAGACCAGAGGAAAAGCCGTCTTCGCCAGCGACCTCTATAGTTTGGGCACAACCTGCATTCACCTCCTCACCCAAATGTCGCCCTTTGACCTCTACGACGGCAGTGAAGCCAACTGGATTTGGCAAGATTATATGACCCATTCAGTCAGCAATTCTCTTGTTAAAATCATCAACAAACTATTAGAAAACGCCACCAATTTACGCTATCAATCTGTTGCTGAGGTTCTCAAAGATTTGCATAAAGATTTGCAGGTAAACTCGCAAACTCCAGCTTCAATTCCCCCAATAGTTCCTCGAAATAGTATCGAGGATTGGGACATTATTGCTGAGAAAACGGTCTACCAGTTGGGGCTTAATCTCAGTTTTAGAGAAGCAGAAGCCTTGCTCAAATGTTCACCCAGCAGAATCAATGCTCGCCCGCGCCTTTCTCCACGCCCAAAGTCATACCGAATTCAGGACTTTGCCTTTCCCATCATGCTGGTTTTACTGACGCTGCCCGTCTTTAGCTGGTGTGTGCTGCGATCGATGTCGCCTCCCCAAAAAATTTCAACGCCCGAAACCACTCGCCTGATCGATCCGCCCCTACAATTTTAAAAAGCACAGGAAGAGAGCCTGGACGCAGAACCTTAGACACTAGACTTTGAACAGAGTAGGTTTTTAGTCCCTAATCTCCGGCTCAATGTCCTTCTTTAGTCATTTCGCTCCCTGCTTCCGACTGGCTGTGATAATATTAAAAACTGGCATTACTCATTTTGAATAGGGAAAGCTTTAGGTCATGGCACTGCTGCAACAGCGCAAGCAAGAAATTATCTCCGACTATCAAGTTCACGAAACTGACACCGGATCGTCCGAAGTCCAAGTCGCGATGCTGACTGAACGCATCAACAAACTGAGTCTGCATCTGAGAACCAACAAAAAAGACCACGCTTCTCGCATGGGTCTGCTAAAAATGATCGGTCAGCGCAAACGTCTGCTGGCCTACATCAACAAGCGCAGCCCAGAAAAATACCGCGCCCTGATCACTCGCCTCGGCATTCGGGGTTAAGGAGCCTTTGCGCCATGTCCTCCGAATCTAGCGAACCCAAATCTAAATCAGAACGTCTTCCTTTTGAGCCTGCTCAGACGCGCAAAAAGCCTGTGCAAAAAGCTGATAAGCCCGTGGCAGACAAAGGGAAAAAACCAGCCAAAAAAAAGTCTCGTGCTGAGAGCCGCAAACCCTCGCAAACTGAAAAGCCTGCACCAGACAGCCCCGTCAAGCCGCCCAAAGCAAGCAAGGTTCGGCGATCGACTCCCGACCAGCTTGGAATTCCGAAGGTTGTTAGCGATCGTATGGCCCGGCGAATGGTGTCTTTTTGCGCGCTACCCACGCTGCTAGGGATGTTGACCTTTGTAGTTAGCTACTTTGTCGTCACCAACGGTTGGTTTAAGTTGCCCAATGTGGTGGTGTTGCTGGTGAGCATGGGCTTTCTTGGGTTGGGCGTGATCGGGCTTTCCTACGGCATTCTCTCCGCCTCCTGGGATGAAGAGAGAGTAGGAACTCGACTGGGCTATGAGGAGTTTGTGACCAACTTTAGGCGCTTGAGATCTGCCTGGAAAGAATCTAGAGAGCGAGCGATCGGCGATTAGTTTTGGGTTCGATCCAGGGCTGTTAGCTGGCTTGGTCGATCGCGACCCTCCAACTTGTCATACTATTAAATTTGAACTGTATTAGCTTCGTTCAACAGTTCACGCATCATTCTGCATATCCACAACACAGCAGGGACTTTAACATGATCGTGGTGATGAAAATCGGCACCCCGGAAGCCGAAGTGACCCGCATTGACCAGGAGTTCACAAACTGGGGACTCACCCCCGAAAAGATCGTCGGTAAGCACAAGGTTGTCATTGGTCTAGTCGGCGACACCATCGAAATGGATCCGTTGCAGATTCAGGAAGTTAGCCCCTGGATTGAACAGGTTTTGCGCGTTGAGCAACCCTTCAAACGAGCCAGCCGCGAATACCGTCAAGGCGAACCCAGCGAAGTCGCAGTTCCAACCCCTAACGGCACGATCTACTTTGGCGAACAGCATCCTCTCGTGGTGGTAGCTGGCCCCTGCTCGGTCGAAAATGAAGCCATGATTGTCGAAACGGCGCGACGAGTCAAAGCAGCCGGGGCCCAGTTCCTTCGGGGAGGTGCATTCAAGCCTCGGACTTCGCCCTACGCATTCCAGGGACACGGCGAGAGCGCTTTGGGTTTGTTGGCTGCTGCCCGCGAAGCTACTGGTCTGGGGATCATCACCGAACTGATGGACGCAGCCGATTTAGAGATGCTGGCAGAAGTGGCTGACGTGATCCAAATCGGGGCCCGCAACATGCAAAACTTTTCGCTGCTTAAGAAAGTTGGCGCTCAGGATAAGCCGATCTTACTCAAGCGAGGCATGGCCGCCACCTTTGAAGACTGGCTGATGGCAGCCGAATACATTTTGGCAGCAGGCAATCCCAATGTGATTTTGTGTGAACGAGGCATCCGGACGTTCGATCGCCAATATGCCCGCAATACCTTAGATTTAGCAGCGATTCCTGTCCTGCGTTCTTTGACTCACCTGCCGATTATGATTGATCCGAGTCATGGTACGGGTCGCGCAGAATACGTTCCATCGATGGCGATGGCTTCGATCGCAGCAGGCACCGATTCTCTGATGATTGAAGTTCACCCCGATCCCAAGAAAGCCCTTTCAGACGGCCCGCAATCTCTAACCCCCGATCACTTTGACCAACTGATGAAAGATCTGGCAGTTGTGGGCAAGCCTCTAGGTCGCTGGATGCCTGCGGTGGCGATCGCTTAGAGTCCTTTGAGTTTTGGGTTCTCCATAGCAGAGGTCGTCCAACCTCAAGCCACTTCTGATATCCAACTCAAAACTCAAGCCAATCTATTCAAGCCGTTTCAGGGCTTCTAGCTGTTGTTCGATTAGCTTCAATACCTGGCTGAGATTGGGCACGACGTTGGATTGGTCAAGCGCTTGGGGACTAGAGCGGGTGCGATCGCGGATTTCATCTACTTTTTTCTGAAGATCCTGAGCAATGGTCAGCGCATCTCGACTCAGGTTGGCTAACTGCTGCTGTTGATAAAACTTAAGAGCAGCCCCTCGAAGAATCTGGAGAGTGGCTTCTTCTCCATGAGTACCGGGCATGACGCGCAATCTCAGCAGCAGTCGATTTTTTTGATAGACTCGCTCAATTTCGACCTGAGTTGGTTTTTTGACAGCGGTCAAAGGCAGATGAGTCAAGCCCTTCAGCTCATCAATCACTCCCTGAAAGACCGCCAGCGGCAACCTTTGCAAAACCGATTGGAGAACTCCATTTTGGCTCCAGAGGATTCTGCCGTGGGCCTTGCGTTCAAAATACAGCCGACCAATCCCATCTGTCAGAACCCGTCCTAAAAGCTCTTGTAAAAGTTGAGCCGGGGGCAGGGTTGCCAAAACCTCTATGGGGCTATCTTGATGGTGAGTCGTAACCGTCAGCATCGGCAGCGCATCTCCTGGGGTTGGCAACTCTTGAGGAAGCGCCGTTTCGTTGAGAATAAAGGTGCGCGCCAACTCTGGATCTGTGACGTGCGTTTCTAGAAGATTTTGGCGATCGCTCAACACGACTTTCTGCAATTCTCCGGGCAACTCTGTGGGATGGATGGGCGGTTGCGTAGGCGAGATCGGTAGATTGATGTCCTCTAGCTGATCGGGCGCATCGACCAGAAATGTTTCCTGAGTGTTGCGATCTGGGACAGTTTTTTTCTGTTGGGGAGCTTGAAGCAGTGGCTCCGTTGTCGTGGACTGAATGTTTTTGGTGTGATTGAGATAGGCAGAGAGAATGGCGTAGTGAGCTTCGGAGGCAATGCTTTGGGGCACCAGCGAGTAGTCCATAAAGCTGAGAATTCGCCGCACGTAGTCCAGGGCAGCCACATCTTCGAGCGAAACCATACCCAATTTGAGACAGCGATCGTCGAGAGACAGCGGCAAAATCTGATGATAGAGGCAGGCTTCAAAGGGGAGAATGCGATCGATCAGTTGAAAAGCTTTCTGAGTATCCACGTGCGCCGATGATTGAAGGTGATCGTTGTGACGAGGAAGATCTTTAATTTGAGCTTCGGCTGGGTGACTCAGTGGGAGCATAGTAGAAACTGGGGAAGGGATAGATCCAGACTCATGAAAGCGTTGTAGAAAATTGAATTTAGAACAAACCCTCTCACACTCAGCAGGTTAAAAATCTCGTTCAACAATCTCAAAAACTGTCAAAAATGAGACCCCAAACTGCCTACCTACTTAACTTCCGCTAATTCATCCGATCTCCGGAAAAATCAATCTACCCAACCCAGATCAACGCTTTACTCCTCTCAAAACCGCTACTCTATCCCCATCTCATCCAAGTTTAATTCATCCCTCATCCTCTCTCGCGCAGCGGATTACCCCTAAAGGGGGAACAGATCATCGCAGTTCTCCCTTCTCCCGTTTTCCCACTTCTCGACCGATCGCCTCCATCGTGTCACTGAGAGAACTTTTGAAAACGTTGTAAAACACATTCCTGGGAGTACCTGACCTAGGTTGAGCCTCGACGACCTGAGTAATCAGCACTTGAGTCGGTTTTGCTCCCTTAAAAGGGGCGATCGACTCAATCATCCAATAGCCCTTTAGACTTTGTAGGTCACCTTCCACGAGTTGAAAATCGATGCGAGTCTTGGCCTTTTCGACAATAGACGACCGCACCCGCGATTGAATCGTGACCAAGAAGACCTGGCGCGAGTCAATTTGCTCGACCACCTTGCGATCGCCCTTTGACTCCAAGATTTTACTAGAAACTACATTAGGCAAAAATTTAGAAAAGTTGCCATAGTCCGTCAGCACTAACCAGGCCATCGCTGGAGAACCCTTGACGAGCACTCTGGCGGTGTAGCTGCCTTTCTCACCCGTGATCATCGGTTGACCCCTTCTCAGCGTCGTGCGATCGCTCACCGAAAGCTGATCAACCGTACTGTTAAACAGTTGGGCCGAAACGGGAGGTGTGCTCACAGCAAGGATGGCAATCGTCCAGCATCCCGTTAGAAAATAGCCGCCTAAACGCTTGAACATGCCAGATTTCCTCTCTAAGATGGGTGTCAAATTGGCTGTCCTATTCTAGAGCGTTCGGCTCAGAGTTGCGAAAAGTGTAACAGGAAGTACGATCGTTCCGCTCCAATGGCAGAGTAAGAGAATCCAAACCGATCTCAAAACTTTCTGTGAGGAGCCAACAAAATGATTTCCAGTCTCAAACCGTCTCACTCTACCTGGAGCCGCTTCAAAGCGTTGCCCATTCTGGGGTTGATCAGTTTTACACTTGCCAGTCCCGCGATCGCTCAAGAAAAACTTATGCGAACTTTAACCGTAACTGGACGAGGATTTGAAGAGATTCCCACGACACTGACCCAAGTGAGATTAGGCGTAGAATTTCAGGGTAAAACCGCAGGAGAAGCGCAGCAGGCCGTCGCTCGGCGATCAACCTCTGTCGTGACGCTGCTCAAATCGCGCAGTGTAGACAAGCTAGAGACGACGGGCATTAGCCTCAATCCGGTTTATCGCTACGACAACAACACTCAAACGCTCGTTGGCTATACCGCAACCAATAGTGTGAGCTTTCGACTGCCGACCGAGAAGGCTGGCACAATTTTGGACGATGCCGTCTCAGCGGGAGCCACTCGAATTGAAGGGGTGAGCTTTATTGCTACCGATGACGCGATCGCCGCTGCCCAAAAACAGGCGCTTCGCAAAGCTACTCAGGATGCCCAAGGTCAGGCTGACTCGGTGTTAAACGCTCTCAACTTTACGCGCAAAGAGATCGTCAGCATTCAAGTCAACGGAGCGTTTGCCCCACCGCCGCGCCCTGCGGAATATGGAGACTTTGCAGCGCGAGTGTCCGCCTCAAAAGCTCCCTCTCCTGTCATCGGGGGAGATCAGCGCGTCGAAGGATCAGTCACGTTGCAGATTAGCTACTGAATCTAGAGACTGAATGCAGCGTTTCTAAAAGTCCTCTGTATACCCACCAGAGGTCGCTTCTCCACCGCCTTCATTGTCCCGCTTTGAGCCAAGCAACTGTAGCCGATCGACCAGCACGACAGGGGACGTACGATCGGCTCCAGTGTTGCGGTCTTTCCAGGTATCAAACTTGAGAGAGCCTTTGACTCCGATCAGACTGCCCTTTCTCACATAGTTGGCCGCTACATCAGCTTGTTTGCCCCAAAGCTCTAAATTAAACCAGTCGGGCTGATCGCTATTGCGAGTTTGACGATTGACCGCCAACGTCAGCCGACACTTCACGCTGCCCGACTCAAAATACTTCACATCTGGATCGCCACCAACGCGGCCTACTAGCGTCACTACGTTTAGACTCATATTTGTCGCTCGCGGTTTGTAAGTGCTTCTAGAATACGAGATGATCAGGTGCGATCGTACTCAAATTTGGTCACCTGATGCATTTCAATACATTTGTACTTAGAATTTTAACATTAAACTGGGTTAAGCGAATTTAGGGCCGACGATCGCACTCACATCGCACTTAGTATTAAAAACAAATTAAACCCAACGTCAAAACAAAAATTAGTTCAAATTACACCATTCATCAGTGATTTTTAGGGATGACAACTGATTTGATAGGAATCCTTTTTCTATTATGCTGATATGCCTCCGTAAGGCGTGTAGTGTATGAGTAAGCAAAGCACCAAAACGCCCAAAACGCAGGTTTCACAGGGCAAGTCCTAAAATACAAACCTCTTAAAAGTAATTTGTGATCTGAGGCTTGAAACACGCTGGAGAATGGTTCAATAGACCTTGAGCCTACAATTTGATGCAAGATGACCTAGACTCAAGCAAGAAACTGTAATAAAATCCACTATCGATTAGTCTTGGTGTTAAATTTCACCCCGTCCGAGCGTACTCAATAGCGTTATTTAGAGGATAGAATAGTGGGTCTTTTTAGTCGCTTCTCCTTATCCCGGGACATGGGTATCGACCTGGGAACCGCCAACACACTAGTCTACGTATCGGGTAAGGGCATTGTTCTACAAGAACCCTCCGTCGTAGCGATGGATCAAAACGAGAAAATCCCCTTGGCGGTTGGGGAGGATGCCAAGAGAATGTTGGGACGCACCCCCGGAAACGTGATTGCCCTGCGTCCCCTGCGAGACGGGGTGATTGCAGATTTTGACACCGCCGAACTGATGCTCAAACACTTTATTCAACGAGTGCATGAGGGCAAAACACTGGTGTCTCCTCGCATAGTGATTGGCATCCCCAGTGGCGTTACGGGCGTTGAGCGTCGTGCCGTTATGGAAGCCGCCTCCCAAGCCGGGGCGAGAGAAGTGTATCTGATTGACGAACCTGTCGCCGCAGCGATCGGAGCAGGTCTTCCAGTAGCCGAGCCAACGGGCAACATGATTATCGACATCGGAGGCGGCACGACAGAAGTCGCCGTTCTCAGCTTACAAGGTACGGTTTTGAGCGAATCGGTGCGTGTCGCGGGCGATGAATTGAGCGAAGCGATCGTGCAGTACATGAAAAAAGTTCACAACCTGGTAATCGGGGAACGCACCGCCGAAGAAATTAAAATCACCATCGGGTCAGCTTATCCCACGCAGGGCGACGAAGACATCATGGAAGTTCGCGGATTACACCTGCTCTCAGGGCTGCCGCGCACCGTCACCATCAAAGGGCCCGAGATTCGAGAAAGCATGTCTGAGCCACTCTCGGTCATCGTCGATGCGGTTAAGCGCACTCTGGAGCGGACTCCTCCCGAACTGGCGGCCGACATTATCGATCGCGGCATCATGCTGGCGGGCGGCGGCGCATTGCTGAAGGGAATCGATACGCTCATCAGTCACGAAACGGGGATTGTCGTTCACGTTGCGGCCGACCCCCTCAGTTGCGTGGTGCTAGGAACGGGGCGCGTGTTGGAGAACTTTAAACAACTTGAGCGCGTATTTAGCACTCGTCCGCCTCGCTAGATTAGAGTCACCGTCCTGATGGGGCGATCGCGCTGCGGAAAATGACCTTAGCGTTGAAATGAGACGTGTCCTTTTGTAAAGTTAGTCCAGCAAAACGAGTAGGTTGAATGTACGCACTGCGCCGCTGGTGGGATCGATATGGAGTTCAGGCTGCCCTAGCCACCCTCGCCCTGGGAACCGCCCTGATTGTGCGGCAAACTCAAGGGGTGTTGCTCATGGAGACCTATCAGGTTCTCACCCGCCCTTTTCAAGCCAAGCCAACCCAGGTCGATCGCATTGCCAACGCTCAACTGTTGGAGTTACAGCAAAGATTGATTGAGCTAGAAAGCAAAAATCAGCGTCTAGAGGAGCTTTTAGGATTCACATCCGGCAAAAAGGTGAAGGGCGTGACGGCTCCCGTGATCGGGCGCAGCGCAGATCATTGGTGGCAGCAGGTGACGCTGGGGCGCGGCAGTCGGGACGGCATTGAAGTGGGATCGATCGTGCTGAGTCCCGGTGGTCTGGTCGGGCGAGTGGACAATGTAACGCCCAATACGAGCCGAGTTTTGCTGTTGAGCGACCCTAGTAGCGGGGTAGGCGTGACGGTCAGCCGCAGTCGATCGATGGGTTTGATGCGCGGCAAGTCAGCCAATCGAGCCGTCATGGAATTTTATGAAAAAGTGCCCGATGTGCGGCGGGATGATGTGGTTTCGACCTCTTCGCTGAGTGGGCGGTTTCCGGCGGGGATTCCGATCGGGCGGATTGAGTCAGTCGATCTCACCAAAAGTCCTGCTCCTGAAGCGGTGATCGAGCTTTCTGCCCCGGTGAATAATTTGGAGTGGGCGGTCGTCTATCCCAATTCGCCAAATTTAGCGCAGCCGTTACCTCTGGTGCCCCCTCCTAAAACAGTGCCGTCTCCCTCTCCGACTAATTTGCCCTCCCCGGCTGCTTCTCCTTCTCCGGATGCCGCACGATGAAAAACTCGGCTCTCGACAATCTGTTTGATCAGCACCCTCTTTCTCGTCCGCTGGTGAACTGGGGCGTGACGATCGGTTCAATTCTAATCTGTCTGATTCTATTGCCGTCGCGTCTCCCTGGGATGGAACTGGCAGGAATTGGCCCCAACTGGCTATTGGTTTGGGTGGTGGCCTGGAGTGTGAAGCGATCGGTCTTTCAGGGAGCGTTTGCGGGATTGGTGTTGGGATTGCTACAAGATGGAATGACGGCTCCGAGTCCGACTCATGCGTTGAGTTTGGCGATCGTCGGGGCGCTGACGGCCAAGCTACAAAAACAGCGCTACGTGCAGGAAGATTTTATTTCGGTTGCCCTGATTGTATTTGGAATGGCAGTCTTAGCCGAAACGGTGACGGCGATTCAGTTTAGTTTGCTGGGTGGTCGGTCGATCGCTGAGATCTGGACGTATCACCAGTTTGTCGCACTCAGTTCAGCAATTCTCAGCAGTCTGTGGGCCCCTGTGGTATACTTTCCCCTCAATCGCTGGTGGGAGCATATGGGAATGGTAGAGCCGACAGGGTGAGGGAGAACTTCGATGATCTGTTCCCCCTTTCGGGGTAATCCACTTCGCGAGAGGGAATGAGGGATGAGATAAGTCTGTCTGAGCAGTATGCGGCGGGATTGTCGGGCTTTGCTAGGCAGCGGTTTCTGAACTCTTTACTTGCGTCTTCTCGGTGTCAACTGGCTTATCTGTTTTGCGAATAGTGAGTAAAACTAACGCCGCGAGTTCTGGAACAAGTGCAGCAATTGCAGTCAGTTTGAGCGACCAAGTTTCGGATGCATTAAACAACCCTGCTGCGTTGCTCAAGTGTGCAGATACGATATCGGTCATATCAATGGCAAGGCACGCCCACAAAAGTGTTTTCACAGTACTTCTATCTGCAAAAGCAACGATCGCAGCAAGCACAATGTCTCTAACTGCCCAAACACGAATGATGTAAGGCATTTGGATGTTTAGATCGATGGGGATGTTAAGTTGCTCCATCAGCCATTGTGGGTCAGCATAGCCAACAGCGCTGAGACTAAACCGAATCAAGCACATCAGCCCTATTAGTAAAGCAACAAACCAGCTCTGATCTCTCATATTTGCCCCTACCTGTAGAATTCACTAGAGATCTATGTAGACACTAAACGCAGGAGTTTCCAAAGTAAAGTAGTTACCGTTTAGTAACTGCACAATACATCAGAAACTACCAGTATCTATGGCAGAATCAGAATCCGCTCCCCTTGAAAAACTCCTCAACCAAATAGCAGGACAGTGGACGATACACATTCTGTGGATTTTAGACACCAACGGAACCTTACGCTTTGGCGAATTGAGACATAAGGTTGATGGTATTTCACCAGCTTGATGAACTAGGACACTCCCAGTAGTTATTCTGCAAGAAGTCGAACATTTGAGCAAAACTCGTCATCACTCTCTGCCGCAATTCGATATCCTAGGGACAGTGTAAGTTTACGTAACTTTACAAGCTCCAATCTTCCTGACTCAATTTATGAAATGTATCATTGATCGCCGTGCCCAATTTTCGGCTAGTCATCGATATTGGCTGCCCAATCTGAGCGAGGCGGAGAACTTCGATCGCTTTGGTGCCTGCGCCCGTCCGATGGGTCATGGCCACAACTATGTGCTGTATGTGTCGATGCTGGGCGATCTGGATGAATATGGCATGGTGCTTAACCTGACAGATGTCAAACACGTCATCAAAAAAGAGGTCACCAGCCAGCTTGATTTCTCGTTTCTCAACGATGCCTGGGTCGAGTTTCAGCAGACCTTGCCTACCACCGAGAATATTGCACGAGTCATCTGGCACAAACTAGAATCGCATTTGCCGATCGTCAATATCCGCCTCTACGAACACCCCGAACTCTGGGCCGATTACCAAGGAAACTCTATGGAAGCTTTTCTCACTGTCAGCACCCATTTCAGCGCCGCTCACCGTCTCGCCCGACCCGATCTGAGCTTTGAAAAGAACTGCGAAATCTATGGCAAGTGCGCTCGTCCCAATGGTCACGGCCACAACTATCATCTAGAAGTCACAATCAAAGGTGAAATCGATCCAGAAACGGGAATGTTAGCAGATTTAGTTGCGTTTGAGAAAGCGATCGAAGACTACGTGACGGAACCCTTTGACCACACTTTTTTGAATAAAGACATTGCATATTTTGAAAAAGTTGTTCCCACTGCCGAAAACATCGCCGTACATATTCGCGATCTGCTAGAACAACCGATTCGCAACATCGGCGCACAGCTTTACAAAATCAAATTAATCGAGAGTCCTAACAACTCCTGTGAAGTCTACGGATCAGGCGTTTCGGATGCTGTAGCGATGAAAATGCGCGAACCTGACATGGCGACCCCTTGCGGGTAACTCGAAGAGATCGTCTAACCTCATTTCACACTCAAAACTTCTCAAGGGTGGGCAATCTCGTCTACCCTTTTTTGTGTTTAAAGAATTAAATAGATTATCTCGAATCGAGCTACTTAGACCAGCCCTTTCAAGGTGCTTTTTCATCTTTTTTAGATTTCGCTTGACTGAG